>CAZGPO010000154.1:0-5923 GCA_964527745.1 uncultured Dechloromonas sp. | reverse complement strand
GCGACCCGATCGCTGCGCTGAAAACCCTTTTTCTTCATTACAGCGAACGCGCCACTTCCTGAATTTCGTAAACCTCGAGCTGATCGCCTTCCTGAATATCATTGTTATTCCTGAGCGAAAGGCCGCATTCGAAGTTGCTGCGCACTTCCTTGACGTCGTCCTTGAAGCGCTTGAGCGAATCGAGTTCGCCATCCCACTGCACGACATTGTTGCGCAGCAGTCGAACGCGCGAATTGCGTTTGACGACGCCTTCCAGGACGTAACAGCCGGCAATCGCGCCGACCTTGGAAACGTGGAAGACCTGGCGAATTTCGACGAGGCCGGTGATCTGCTCGCGTTTTTCGGGCGACAGCATGCCGGAAAGTGCTGCTTTCACCTCGTCGACCGCATCATAGATCACGTTGTAGTAGCGGATATCGACGCCGAAGGTTTCGGCCAGCTTGCGCGAGTTGGCATCGGCACGGGTGTTGAAGCCGATGATGACCGCGCCGGAGGCCTGCGCCAGATTGACGTCGGACTCGCTGATGCCGCCCACCGCGCCGTGAATGATCTGGACGCGAACCTCCTCGTTCGACAGCTTGGCCAGCGTCTGCACCAGCGCCTCTTGCGAACCCTGGACATCGGCCTTGACGATCAGCGGCAGGGTCTTGACCTGGCCTTCTTCCATCTGCTGGAACATGCTTTCCAGCTTGGCGGCCTGCTGCTTGGCCAGCTTGACATCGCGGAACTTGCCCTGACGGAACAACGCGATTTCGCGTGCCTTCTTTTCGTCGGCGAGGACGATGGCTTCTTCGCCGGCCGCCGGAACGTCCGACAAACCGAGGATTTCGACCGGAATCGACGGTCCGGCCTCGGTGATCGACTTGCCGTTCTCGTCGAGCATGGCGCGCACACGCCCGGAAACCTGGCCAGCGAGAACAACATCGCCGCGCTTCAAGGTGCCGGACAGCACCAGCATCGTCGCCACAGCACCACGCCCCTTGTCGAGACGCGCCTCGATGATCAGACCCTTGGCCGGCGCATCCTTCTGCGCCGTCAGTTCGAGCACTTCGGCCTGCAACAGCACTTGCTCCAGCAACTCGTCGATGCCGGTGCCCTTCTTGGCTGAAACCGGGCAGAACGGGGAATCGCCGCCATATTCTTCGGGAATGACGCCTTCGGCAACCAGTTCCTGCTTGACGCGATCCGGGTTGGCATCCGGCTTGTCCATCTTGTTGATCGCCACGACCAGCGGCACACCCGCCGCCTTGGCGTGGTGAATCGCTTCCTTGGTCTGCGGCATCACGCCATCGGCGGCTGCCACGCCCAGAATGACGATATCGGTGGCCTTGGCGCCACGGGCGCGCATCGCGGTAAACGCTTCGTGACCCGGAGTATCGAGGAAGGTCAGCATGCCACGGTCGGTTTCGACATGGTAGGCACCGATATGCTGGGTAATGCCGCCGGCCTCGCCGGCCGCCACCTTGGCGCGCCGGATGTAGTCGAGCAGCGAGGTCTTGCCGTGGTCGACGTGACCCATGACGGTAACCACCGGCGCCCTCGGCTCAAGCGGCACATCCTTGTGTTCCGGCGATTCTTCAAGGAAGGCATCGGGGTCGTCAAGCTTGGCGGCGAGCGCCTTGTGCCCCATTTCCTCGACGACGATCATCGCCGTGTCCTGGTCCAGCACCTGGTTGATGGTGACCATCGATCCCATCTTCATCATGACCTTGATGACCTCGATCGCCTTGACCGCCATCTTGTGCGCCAGATCGGATACCGAAATGGTTTCCGGCACATGCACTTCGCGCACGATGACTTCGGTCGGCGCCTGGAAGCTGCCCTGACCGTCATCCGTCGGATGACCGTGCTTCTTGTGTCCTTGGCGACCGCTCTTCCAGGAACTGCCCGGATCGGCCGAACGCGTTTTGATTCCCGGCCGCTTCCGACTTTCGTCGCCACGCCCGTTGCCGCCCTTCTTGGCATCCTTGCCCGGTGCATCCGGACGCTTGTGCAGCGTTCCCTTCTCGCCCGGCGCTTCCTGTGTCTTGGCCTGGGCCGTAGCCGCTTGCCGCGCCTGCTCGGCAACCTTGGCAGCCTCGGCCGCCACCTCGGCCTGCTGGCGCATGCGAACCAGTTCCGCCTCGCGCGCCTGCTTGTCCTTGAGTTCCTGTTCTTGAATCTGACGCAACTGGCTGTAACGGCGATCCTGCTCCTCGCGCGCCTTCAGTTCTTCCTCACCGATCACCGAGGCACGGGTCACGACCCGGCGTGCCGACGTGACTTCCGACTCGGGTTCGACGACAGCGGGCGCTTCGACCATGGGTGATTCGACTGCAGGAGTTTCGACAACCAATTCGACCGCTGCTTCAACTACCGGCTCGAGAACGACTTCAACTACCGGCTCGGGAACCATCTCGATCGCCGGCTCGGCAACCGGAAGCTCGACCGGTGCCTCGACGACCTCGGCGGGATGATCGCCGGCCTCGCGCTTGACCAGAACCCGCTTCTTGCGCACTTCAACCTGAACGGTCCGCGCCCGGCCATGCGAATCGGTCGCCCGGATTTCCGAGGTCTGCTTGCGGGTCAGCGTAATCTTGGCTTTCGACTCGTCACCATGCGCACGGCGCAGGTAATCTAGCAGCCTGGCCTTGTCCTGATCGGTCAGCGGATCGGTGGCACCCTGCTTGCCAACCCCGGCCTTGCCCAATTGCTCGAGCAGGGCCGCTTCCGGCATCTTGAGTTCCAGTGCGAATTGCGAAACAGTTGTTGCGGTCATACTTGCTACCCTCCCGCTCACTCGAACCAGTGAGCACGTGCCTTCAGAATGAGTTCCTTGGCACGCTCTTCATCAATGCCTGTCATTTCCACGAGTTCGTCCACTGCCAGTTCGGCCAGATCCTCGCGGTTCTTGATGCCGCCGGCACCCAGTTGGGCCGCCAGATCCCGGGTCATGCCTTCGAGATTGAGCAGATCGTCGGCGATTCCTTCGAGCTGCTCTTCGGTAACGATGGCTTCGGTCAGCAGCACGTTGCGCGCACGATTGCGCAATTCGTTGACAATGTCCTCGTCCAGCCCCTCGATTTCCAGCATTTCGGCGAGCGGCACGTAAGCCACCTCTTCCAGCGACGAGAAGCCTTCCTCGATCAGCAAGTCGGCCAGTTCTTCGTCGATATCCAGCTTTTCCATGAACACGACGCGGGTTTCGGCGTATTCGGCTTCGGCCCGCTTGACCGACTCGTCCTGGGTCATCAGGTTGATGGTCCAGCCGGTCAATTCGGACGCCAGGCGAACGTTCTGTCCATTGCGCCCGATGGCGATGGCCAGGTTGTCCTCATCTACGACAACGTCCATCGAGTGCTTTTCCTCGTCGACGACGATCGAGGAAACCTCGGCCGGTGCCAGTGCACCGATCACGAACTGCGCCGGATCGGCAGACCACAGCACGATGTCGATATTCTCACCACCGATTTCGTTGCGCACGGCGGTAACGCGCGAACCGCGCAGGCCGACGCAGGTGCCGATCGGATCGACCCGCGGATCGTTCGACTTGACAGCAATCTTGGCGCGCAAACCGGGGTCGCGGGCACAAGCCTTCAGCTCCATCAAGCCGTCAGAAATTTCCGGCACTTCGATATCGAACAGCTTGATGACGAATTCCGGTGCGGTCCGCGACAGGATGATCTGTGGCCCACGCGCATTGCGGTCGATGCGCAGCAGGTAGGCGCGCACGCGGTCGCCGATGCGCAGGTTTTCCTTGGGGATCATCTGCTCGCGCGGCAGCAGGGCCTCGATCTTGCCGGCCTCGATAATGGCGTTGCCACGCTCCATGCGCTTGATGGTGCCGTAGACGACGTGCTCCTTGCGATCCAGGAAGTCAGCGAGGATCTGCTCGCGCTCGGCGTCGCGGATTTTCTGCAGGATCACCTGCTTGGCCGCCTGGGCACCGATACGGCCAAAATCGATCGGCTCCAACCCTTCCTCGAGCAAATCGCCCGGCTCGACGTCCGGATCGTCCTTCTGCGCTTCGGAGAGCGGCACTTCAAGAAATTCATTGACGTATTCATTATCCGGCACGACCTGCCAGCGACGGAAGGTCTCGAAGGCGCCTGTTTCACGATCGACGGAAACCCGCACGTCGGCTTCGTCGTGGATGCGCTTCTTGGTTGCCGAAGCGAGCGCCAGTTCGAGGGCGCCAAAGACGATGTCCTTGCTGACGTTCTTTTCGCGGGCCAGTGCATCGACCAGCAGCAACATTTCACGGCTCATGGGCTAAAACCTCCTAGACCTTCAGTCGAATCGCGGCACCAGACGTGCCTTTTCGATGTTATTGAATTCGAGTTCCACATCACTTTTTTCGAGGCGCAGCCCGACCTTGCCTTCTTTTAAGCCAAGCAGTTCGCCCTGGAAATTGCGCCGCCCGCCCAACGGAATGCGTACCTTGATCTGGATTTCCTGGCCGGCGAAGCGCTCGAAGTCTTGCGCCTTCTTGACAACGCGGTCGAGGCCCGGCGAGGAGATTTCGAGGCGGTCGTAATCGACGTTCTCGACTTCGAAAACACGCGACAACTGGTTCGAGACCCTGGCGCAGTCGTCGACGTCGATCGCCCGCCCGCTTCCCGGTGCATCGATGAAGACGCGAATTGTGCGGCCGCGCGGCGACATCTCGACATCGACGAGTTCATAACCAAGACCGAGCACGGTCGTTTCAAGTAGCGTGTTTAAATCCATGACCACAAATAAAAAATGGGCGAAACGCCCACCTCACAAAAAAAGATGCCTCGCCAGAAACGACGAGAGGGAAAAACCGTTGGATTATAACGATTTCATTCCCCTCCGTAAATCAATCTGGCTTACTTTATGCGCTTTCCTGGCCGGCCTCCTGCGGCTTGATCATTTTCTCCAGTTCGCGCATCAAGGTCTTTACTTCAACCTCGTTCAATTCATGGACGCGCCCCCGTTTCAACTGCGGCGGCAGGCTGAACGGGCCGTAGCGAACGCGAATCAGGCGGCTGACCGTGCACCCGACAGCTTCGAACATGCGGCGCACCTCGCGGTTACGGCCTTCGAACAGGGTCACGCGATACCAGTGATTGGCGCCCTCGCCGCCGGCATCCTGCAAGCTCGAAAAACTGGCCGGCCCGTCTTCGAGTTCGATGCCGTTCAACAACTGCTGCTGCGCTTCCAGCGTCAGTTCGCCGAGGACACGCACGGCGTAGTCACGAACCAGCTCCGAACTAGGATGGGTCAGCTTGTTGGCCAGTTCACCCGAGGTTGTGAACAACAACAGGCCCGAGGTATTGAAGTCGAGACGCCCGACGGCGATCCAGCGCCCGCCGCGAATGCGTGGCAATGCAGCAAACACTGAAGGACGGCCTTCCGGGTCGTCGCGCGAGACGATCTCGCCTTCCGGCTTGTGGTACATGACGACGCGCGGCGTCCTGGTTGTCGTGAAACGTACATTGACCAGGCGGCCACCGATCTTGATCTTGTCGGTCGGCACCACGCTCTGCCCCAGATGCGCCGCCACGCCGTTGACGCTGATGCGCCCGGCAGCGATCCATTCCTCCATTTCGCGGCGCGAGCCGATGCCGGCCTGGGCCAGCACCTTCTGCAGGCGCTCCGGCTTGGCTTCGGCCAATGGCCGGCCGTCACGGGCGATGTTGCCGCGATTGGCGCGGCCGCCGGTATTGGGCGCCGGTTTGCGCCGGGGCTTGGCGGCAGCCGGCGCCGCTTGCCCTTCTTCCTGCATCACGCGGCGCGATCCGCGACCGCGTGGCGGATTGTTGCGGTCAACCGCGTTTTCCGGGCTTTTTTCGGAGGCGCCACCGCCTTTTTTTGCTGATTGACGGAAGGGCGTACGTTTATTGGTCATTGTTCCAGTTCCAGGGTCTGGCGGATATGTTCGAGCGGCGGCAGTTCGCTGACGCTGCGCAGGCCCAGA
>CAZGPO010000153.1:2416-5952 GCA_964527745.1 uncultured Dechloromonas sp. | reverse complement strand
ACCTTCCATACCGGACATGCCGGCTTGCGGAGCGGCCATACCTTCCATGCCGGACATGCCTGCCTGCGGAGCGGCCATACCAGCCATACCAGCTTGCTCGGCCGGCTTGGCGCCTTCCATACCGGACATGCCTGCCTGCGGAGCGGCCATACCAGCCATGCCATCTTCCTCGGCCGGCGTGGCGGCCTCCATACCGGACATGCCACCCATGCCGGACATGCCGGATTGAGCGGCGGCGGGCGCAGCAGGAGCCGGGGCAGCGGCCTTGGGCTCTTCCTTCTTGCCACAGGCAGTCAGGGCGACAGCAACCAGAGCAGCAACGAGAATTGACTTATTCATGGGGATTTCCTTATCGATTAGAAGAGAACTTGCAGCAAAGAACAAACGGACTTGCGACCGGTCATCTGTCATTATATCAATTTTAAAAATTGGCGCACATGATGCTGCGCCGCAAAAAACTCTTTTACAAGCCCAGCGTGGTCGGACTGACGGGTGTCCCACCCTCGGCCCAGATTTCCTCGAAACGGCGACGATAAGGCATAACATCTTCCGGTTCATCGATCAGCAGCTTGCAGCGCGGCTGATCCCGGTCGAAGCGAATCAGCGCATGAGCATCATCCACAAGGATCATCGAATCACGCAAATGGGCGAGTTGCTCCGGGGACTGGAGCACCGCACTATTATGGCTGTGGGTAGTCAACAAGCGCTGTAGCAGCGGTCGCCGATGCTGCTGGAGGGACGCGGTATTACGCAGGGCGATGCGCAGGCAGTCGTGGGGCACTGCCGCGAGCGGGCGCTTGAGCATCTCGATACGCTCCGGATTCTCGAGATGAAGCATGCCGAGATCCTCGTCGTAGATCCAGATGTGCTTGGTGGCCAATGCCAGAAGGCGATCAATCGCTGATTGATAGTCTGACCAGGTAGTGAATAGTTCGCGAGACATGGTTAGAAGTGTAGTCCATTGTTAGAATTTACGCTTTTTCCCGGAGTTGCCAATGCCGATCGGAGTCATCGAATCGCTGGATCACGAAGCACGAGGCATCACTCGCCTGGAAGGCAAGACAATCTTCGTCGACGGCGCTCTTCCCGGTGAAATTGTAGAGTACGCCAGCTTTCGGAGAAAGCCCAGTTATGAACTGGCGCATCTGGTCACCGTCATTTCCAGTTCGGTCGCTCGGGTCAGGCCACACTGCCAGTATTTTGGCATCTGCGGCGGCTGCGCCATGCAGCATCTTGAGGCGTCGGCTCAGGTAGCCGTGAAACAGCGGGTACTTGAAGACAGCCTGTGGCATATCGGTCGGGTGCGGCCCGAGCAGATTTTGCCGCCCATCCAGGGGGCGCCGTGGGGCTACCGCCATCGTGCCCGCCTCGGCGTGCGTTATGTGGCCAAAAAAGGGGGCGCCCTGGTCGGCTTTCATGAACGACGCAGCAGTTTCATCGCCGACATGCACTCCTGCGCCATTTTGCCGCCTCATATCTCTGACCTGCTGCTGCCGCTGCGCGAACTTGTCAGCACCCTTTCAATCCCGGAGCGCCTGCCACAGATCGAAGTGGCGGTCGGTGAGCAGTGCACCGCACTGGTCTTGCGCATTCTCGACCCGCTGAATGCGCAGGACGAGGATTTGCTGCGTCAGTTTGCCGATCAACACCATGTGGTGTTCTATCTGCAGCCCAAGGGGCCGGATACGGTCTATCGCTTTTATCCGTTGCCCGGCCCCCCTCTTTCCTATCGGTTACCGGAATTCGGGCTGGAACTGGAGTTCAAGCCAACCGATTTCACCCAGGTCAATCATGCGGTCAACCGCGTTCTCGTGCGCCGCGCCCTGCGTCTTCTCGATCCCCAACCAGATGAGCGAATCGCCGATATGTTCTGTGGGCTGGGCAATTTTACGCTGCCGATCGCCCGTTCCGGCGCTTCGGTGGTTGGCGTCGAAGGCAGCCAGGCGCTGGTCGAGCGCGGGCGCGAAAGCGCGCGGGCGAATGGTCTTGGGAACAACGTCGAATTCAGCGTCGCCAACCTCTTCGCGTGCACGCCGGAATCGCTGGCGGCGCTGGGGCATTTCGACAAGATGCTGATCGACCCGCCACGCGAGGGTGCCATCGAACTGATCAGTGCATTGGCTGACGGCGCGCCGCGACTGATCGTTTACGTTTCATGCAACCCGGCAACACTGGCGCGTGATGCTGCGCTCCTGGTCGATAAGGGCTATGTCTTCAAGGCCGCCGGTGCGGTGAACATGTTCCCACAGACCGGCCACGTCGAGTCGCTTGCAGTCTTCGAAAAGCCATGAAAAAGGGCGGCCGCAGCCGCCCTTTCAGTTTCAGTCGAACGGTCAGTCGCGCTCGCCGGTAAAGGCCATAATCAAGTGCAGCAGGCTGACGAAGACGTTGTAGATATTCAGATAGACGGCCAGCGTCGCCGAGACGTAATTGGTTTCGCCACCCTGAACAATGCGGCTGATGTCATACAGGATATAGGCTGAAAACAACGCCACGATCACTGCCGAGACGGTCAGCGAAAGCGCCGGGATCTGGAAGAATATGTTGGCGACCGCAGCCAGCAGGACAACGATCAGGCCGATGAACAGGAACTTCCCCATGCCGGAGAAATCGCGCTTGCTCACCGAAGCAATCGTGGACATGGTCAGGAAAATGGCTCCCGTTCCGCCTGCGGCCAGCGCGATCATCGATCCACCGTTGGAAAATCCGAGCGCGACCTGCAGGATGCGCGACAGCATCAGGCCCATGAAGAATGTGAAACCGAGCAGCAAGGCAACGCCAAGGCCGCTGTTCTTGTTCTTCTCGATGCCCCACATGAAACCCCAGGCGATGCCGAGGAACAGCATGAAGGCCATGAACGGACTGCCAGCGAGGAAGCTGAACTGCATCTGGATGCCGACCAGCGCGCCGAGGACCGTCGGCACCATCGACAAACCGAGCAACATATAGGTATTGCGCAGAACGCGATTTTGCTGGAATGCGAGTTCTGGAGAACCTTGGCCAACAATCTGGAAGTCATTTTGCATGCAGAATCTCTCTTTCGGTGGTTGATACATCGGCTAAGACTAATGGAGCCATCCTAAAGTTTCAATAATCGATGACCTGGCTCGTCAGGCAATCTTGCACGGCGTATGCTAACATGCCGCTCCCGTGCGGTTGCGCAAGCGCGCTTGAGACACTGTTCGGATAATACTGACAGTAGCCGGGGGTTTGGCAGAGTGGTCGATTGCACCGGTCTTGAAAACCGGCATGCCGAAAGGCATCCAGGGTTCGAATCCCTGAGCCCCCGCCAGCGAACACCAATTCCGGAGAAGCCTCCCGGAAAAAAACCAACCAGGCTTGCGGTTCGTCTGGCCAGTTCTTGATATGGTTCTTCAGCATACGGTTTTCGAAGTCCCGTTCCTCGAGTACGGCCTTGGCCAGGTCGAGCAGCGAAATTACGCCTCATGGGCCGAGCCATGCCTCCTGAGCGCCAGCATGACCTCGCGGAAAGTCAGCAGGCCGGCAATCTTGCCGGCTTCGATGACCACCAGCGA
>CAZGPO010000153.1:0-2316 GCA_964527745.1 uncultured Dechloromonas sp. | reverse complement strand
GCCGATGTTGGAGCATCCGGTGCCTTCAGAAAGGCACGGGAGTTGCTCTCATTAGCACTGTCCGGCAGGCCTGTTTCAATATTCAAAACGATAATTCGACAAATTTTTGTGAACTTTATGGCATAAGCACTTGTCCGATGTCATATTAATCTATAAGCTTAGCCATATTACCTAAGTCATAGAATGCTAGGATGCTTGGGTACCTTCGACGCTAGCTCAAGGAGAGTTAAATATGCCAAACGTAAAGCCCATAGAAAACATCGACGCCCGTGAAATTCGCCGCAAACTCGGCCTCAACCAGCAGCAGTTCTGGTCGACGCTGGGTGTGACCCAAAGCGGCGGCTCGCGTTACGAAAGTGGCCGCAACATGCCCAAGCCGGTGCGCGAACTGCTCCGCCTGGTGCATGTCGAGCAGATCGACATCAAGTCGATCAAGCGCGAGGATTGGGACGTCATCGATTACCTGAAGTCGCAGGAACCCGAGCTGTACAAGTCGCTCAAGAAGTCGGCACGCAGCAAGAACAAGAAGGCCGCCTGAAAATAAGCGGTTTTTCGCCGTCGACCGCAACGCAAGGGCCCCCGCAAACATAACGGGAGCCCGCGCGAGCGGCGGCAGGCGTCACGGGGAAACTACAACCCGCACACCGGTTTTTTCCCGGATCTCCCGAGCGAAACTTTCGAGCTGGTCGGCACCCAAGCGGTGCAAGCGTGGCGCCGCAGGCTGCAATGAAGGACGCGCCAAGCCGTAGAGGTGCACCCCGGCCAGCAAGGGCGCCACGGGTTCGAGCAAGGTGCAGTAGGCGGCACGTGCCGTCGCATCAGGCGCCACACCGTCCAACGCAAACCAGCAGGTTTGAATCCAGGTTGTCGCCAATTCGGCGCAGCGCGCCAGATTGAGGCGAATCTTTTCGCCATCCATCGGCACACCGTTGATTGTCTCCACCTCGGAAGCGGTCGCCCGGTCGATCTTGAACCAGACTTCGCCGCCAAGTTCGCCGAGTTCACGAACACCTTCCCGCACGCCCAGACGATGCAGCAAGCTGCCATTGGTGATCAGGCGCAACGGCAGCTTTCCATCGAGAGCATGCCTTTCCAGAATTCGCCGTACGATACGAACCACCTCGGGAAACTCGGCGGCGCTGGTTGGTTCGCCGTTCCCTGAAAATGCCACATCGACCAGGCGCCGGGATTCCACAGGCACTTCGCGCAACATGAAGTCGCCATGCAAGGCACCGTCCAGAAAGCCCGCCAATTCGTGTTCAAGCAAGGCGAGGTCGATTGGCGGCGGCCCGCCGCGCGTCAGGTTTTCGACCTGGCAATAGACGCAGGCCCAGTTGCAGGCGTTATTGACATTCAGGTTGATGCCCACAGAAACACCGCCGGCGCGGCGGGATACCACGGGGTAAACGTAGCGCAGGCCGGCGCTGTCGCGGCGATGGTCTTCGATGGTCAACATGTGCCCATTGTATAATCCGCGACCACTCACAAGACGATTTCGCCATGTTGATTACCCGCCGCCTCGAATTCGATGCGGGCCACCGCATCCCAGATCACCGCAGCCAGTGTCGCCACCTGCACGGGCACCGCTACGTCATCGAGATCACGCTGTCGGGCAACATCATTGACAAGGCGGGCGATGCGGCCAACGGCATGGTCATGGATTTTTCCGAAGTCAAGGATCTGGCCAGGGAACATCTGGTCGACGCATGGGATCACGCCTTTCTGGCGTTTTCCGGCGACACGGCGATCGTCGATTTCCTGAATTCGCTGCCCGGCCACAAGACGGTCATCCTCGACCGGGTGCCGACCGCCGAAAACCTGGCGCGTATCGCTTTTGACCGTTTGAACTCGGTCTACCGCGACACCTACGGCAATCACCTGCAACTGGAGCGCATTCGCCTCTACGAAACGCCCAATTGTTGGGCCGATGCGCTGCGTTCAGCCGGCGACTGAGATCCGAGGCCGGACAACTCGCCCCGGGCCGGGCGTGGCTATTTCATCAGCCCGTTCAAGACCGACTGAACATCCGTCGTCGTCCACTCGCCGCGTGCACCAGCCGGAGTATCCGGCGTATTCGGGAAATTCACGAACGCGACCTGACGGCCGTCCTGGCGACGGAATTTGTACTGGCCGTCGATCATGATCAGCACGGGAACATGGCCGGAGAGTCCGGCGGCCTGCATCCGCTTTACGCCTTCCGGACTCTCGATATCGACTTCCCTGACCTGAATCCTGCCACCCTGCTTCGCCAGCCAGTCGCGTAGCGGCTGCAACGCGGCGCGCCCTGGCGGGTGCGGCATGGCACTGATTTCGACC
>CAZGPO010000152.1:0-5958 GCA_964527745.1 uncultured Dechloromonas sp. | reverse complement strand
AACGCAAGTTCGATGTCGTGCAGGTCGTCGAACGGGTGATCAAGGAGTTGCTCGGACGTCCGGGTCGGGCGGTGGCGAAGGCACCCAAGGGGGTCACCGAGGAAATGCTGATCGTCGTTGCCCACGATCTGTCGCCGGCCGACGTCATCACTTTCAAGGAACACCGCTTCGCTTCCTTCATCACCGATGTCGGCGGCGGCACGTCGCATACCGCCATTCTCGCCCGCAGCCTGGCGATCCCGTCGGTGGTCGGCCTCGAAAATGCGCGCACGCTGATCCGCGACGGCGAGCAGCTGATCGTCGATGGCACGCGCGGCGTCGTCATCGTCAATCCAGATCTGCGCGTTCTTGACGAATACCGGTTGCGCAAGGAGCAGATCGAGCTCGAAAAATCCAAGCTCAAGCACCTCAAGACCGCCAAGTCACAGACCATTGACAGGGTTGCCGTCCAGCTGTTCGCCAACATCGAGCTGCCGGGTGACGTGCCGGGCGCGCTCGAAGCCGGCGCCGAGGGGATTGGCCTGTTCCGCACCGAATTCCTCTTTCTCGGCCGCGGTGATATGCCCGACGAGCGCGAGCAGTACGAGGCCTACAAAAAGGTCGTCAAGGGCATGGACGGGCGCCCGGTGACGATCCGCACCTTCGACCTCGGCAACGACAAGGATATTCATCCGGACGAGATGTGTGCCGACCGGGTCAAGACTAATCCGGCGCTCGGGCGGCGGGCCATCCGCCTGTCACTGGCCGAACCGCGCATGTTCCAGACCCAGTTGCGGGCGATCCTGCGTGCCTCGAAGTACGGGCCGATCAAATTGCTGATCCCGATGCTGGCCCATGCCCACGAAATCGACCAGACGCTGGCCGCGCTCGAACAGGCCAAATCCAGCCTGCGCGGCGAAAAGGTGGTCTTCGACGAAAACATCGAAGTCGGCGGCATGATCGAAATTCCGGCAGCGGCCCTTGCCATTGGTCTCTTCCTGCGCCGTCTCGACTTCCTGTCGATCGGCACCAACGACCTGATCCAGTACACGCTGGCCATCGACCGTTCCGACGAGCAGGTTTCCAGTCTTTACGACCCGCTGCACCCGGCGGTGCTGATGTTGATTGCCCATACGCTGGCGAGTGCCGAGAAGGTCGGCATTCCGGTTTCAGTGTGTGGCGAAATGGCCGGCGATCCCAGGCTGACGCGTCTGCTGCTTGGCATGGGACTGCGCATCTTCTCGATGCACCCCTCGCAGATACTCGAGGTCAAGAGCCATGTACTGAAGTCGGAAATCGATGTGCTGGCGCCCCTCGTCCGTCGCATGCTGCGCCTCGATGAACCGGCCAAGCTACATGAAGCGCTGGAAAAGCTGAACGCCTAGAACTTGCCGTTATCGACCTGCTCGACAAGCGGTGCGGTGATCTGGTCGAAAGTGAGCGCCCGCTTTCCTTTGTGATCCTTGAGAAAATCGTCGGCGTCCATCTTGTTCGCCAGCGGGATGAACTCGTGCCCCATCGGGCCGAGGACGTCCGAACCGATGACGAAATGCGCCTGGCGCGCATCGACCTTGCCAAGGTTGTAGAAGTCGGTGATGGCGATTGCCTTGATGTCTTCCTTGCGATGTCCCGGCGCATACTTCGGCAGGTCCTGAAGATACTTGAACATATCCTTGGCGCCATCGAAATGATGGGCATGTCCATCCTTGTAAAGTACCGTCGCTGTCCAGTTCGGGTACTTCGAGACGATCATGCCGCAAACCGGGCAAAGATCCTTGGCCGCCGGTTTGGGGATGCCGGAAAGCCCACCCTCGGCACTGGCGCCGGAGGAAAGCGCCAGAACCCAGAGCAAGCCGGTCAACCGAAGCAGGCGGCCAAGGGAAATCATAATCAGCTTTTCTGCTCGGCCATTTTCTTGCGCCGCTCGGCCCGGTTCTTGCGGATCATCGCCACGTCGGTAGCCATGTCGAGATAGGACTCGCGCAGTGCATCGTCGAACTTGCCCAAGGTGCCGCCATGCTTGCCCTGGAATTCCTTGGCGGTTTCGGCAGAAGCGAAGGAATGCTTGCTGCGCTTGGTCATCGCGTGCTTGAGGTCGGCACCGATCAGATAGGTCAGTTTGTCGACCTGGACCAGCGGACGCGGATCGGCACTGTTGGCGTAATCGGGTCCCCAGATTTCCTTCGGCTCGCGGTCGACATTGAGACCGAGGCTGAGCGCCAGGCAATGAATCGAGCAGGTGCCGTCGGCCAGGTTGTCTGAATAGTGGACCATCATGCGGGTGGCGTTGTGCTGCTTGCGATCCATGCCGCAATACGGGCATTTCGGATATTTTTCGAACTCGTTTTCCAGCGGGTTGGTATCCGGTGGCGTCCTGGGAATGAACTGGTTCGGCGTGCCGTCGCCGGGACAGGCCGGTGCTGCCTTGGCTTGAGCGGTGAGTGCCAGCCCGCCCGAAGCGAGTGTAATCTTGAGCATGTCGCGGCGTTTCATCGTCTTTCTCCTTTTGTTGAATTCGCGCCGCCCATATTAGCCTTTATAAATATTCTTGCCGTGCGGCATTTTGTCGCATTTCCCGGCCCGGACCGACGGATTCAGCCAACCAGCCGGTGCATTACCAGGAAATAGGCAAGCCCCTGCCACAGGGTCGATACGCCCAGGGCAATGACGAACAAGCCGGCGCCCTTCTGCATCGCACCGCGCAGTCGGGGACCGAGCTTGCCGAACAGGAAGCTGGCGAGCAGCATCGACGGCAACGTTCCGGCGCCGAAGGCAAGCAGCAGCAAGCCACCCTCCGCCACGCCGGGCGAAGTCGTCGCCTTGACTGCCATCGCCATCGTCATCGAGCACGGCATCAGGCCATTGACCAGCCCGGCGATGCTCGCGCCGCGCACAGCGCCTTTTTGCGCGGCACCGGCGAACTGCCGGCGCAGCCAGCGTGCCGGCGCGAAACCGACGGTCAGCTTGAGCGGTGACAGGCCGAGCAGTTCGAGGCCGAGCAGGATGACGATCAGCCCGGCCAGAATCTGCAGCACACCCTGCGCCAGGCCGATCTGCCCGGTCGATACGAGGGCCGCGCCGAGGGCCGCGGCAATCAGCCCGACCGCGCCGTAAACGCTGATCCGCGCACCGTGGTAGGCGAGATAGGGGGCGATGTTCAAGCGACCGTCCTCCGCAGCGCGGGCGCGGATGAAATAGCCGCAGACCAGGCTGCCGCACATGCCGAGGCAATGACCGCTGCCCAGGATGCCGGTCATGAAGGCGGCAAAGTAGCCGAAGCTGGCGACGGTCTGCGGCAGCGAAGAATCCACTGCCTGCCTCAGTTTTTTTTCAGCAGGCGCAGCGAATTGACGACGACCGAGACCGAGCTGGCTGCCATCGCCGCCGAGGCGATCATCGGATTGAGCCGGCCGGCAGCCGCCACCGGTATGGCGATGGTGTTGTAGCCGAGCGCCCAGAACAGGTTTTCGCGAATGATGCGCATGGTGCGCCGCGAGATGGCCAGCGCTTCGGCTGCCTTGCCGAGATCACCGCGTACCAGGGTCAGGTCGGCGGCCTCGACAGCGATGTCGGTGCTGCCGCCGATGGCCATGCTGACATCGGCGGCAGCCAGTGCCGGCGCATCGTTGATGCCGTCGCCGACCATCGCCACCACTTCGCCGGACGCCTGCAGCGCGCGGATCAGTTGCAGCTTGCGATCGGGCGTGGCGCGCGCCTCGACGCGGTCGATGCCGACCAGCGCGGCGATGTGCTGTGCCGCCGCTTCGACATCGCCGGTCGCCATCAGGGTCTTGATGCCGAGCTTGTGCAGGCGGGCGATGGTCGCTGCAGCGTCGGCGCGCGGCAGGTCAGCGATGGCGAAGAACGCCGCCGGTTTGCCATCGAGCGCCGCCAGCACTGGCGTCTTCCCTTCCGCACCGGCGCGCGCGCAGGCTGCGCCGAGCTGCGTTGTCTGAATGCCGCGGGCGCTCAGCCATTCGGCATTGCCGATGACCACGCGCTGGCCGTCGACATCGGCTTCGATGCCGTGCCCCGCTTCGACCACAAAATTCTCGACATTCTGGCCGTCGACCGCAGCGCTCTGCCGGGCGAACTCGCGCAGCGCCCTGGCCAGATAATGTTCGGAGCCGTTCTCGGCTGCGGCCAGCAGGCCGAGCAATTCGCTGTCCGGCAGGCCGCTCAGGTTCTGCCAGTCGCTGACCAGCGGACGTCCTTCGGTGATGGTGCCGGTCTTGTCGAAGACGACGGTGGTGACCTTGGCACCGATTTCCAGCGCCGTGCCGTGGCGAATGAAAATGCCGCGCCGCGCCGCCGCGCCGGTGCCGGCCATGATCGCCGTCGGCGTGGCGAGGCCGAGGGCGCACGGGCAGGCAATCAGGACGACGGCGATGGCATGGGCCAGTGCTGCCGTGGCCGGCGCCCCGCCGAGCAGCCAGCCGCCCGCCGTGAGACCGGCAATGCCCATGACGCCGGGGACGAACACCGAGGAAATGCGGTCGGCCAGTTTCTGGACCGGTAATTTGGCGCTCTGCGCTTCGTCGACCATGCGCACGATATGGGCGAGCACCGTATCCTGGCCGACGGCGGTTGCGCGCAGCGTCAGCGCGCCGTTCTGGTTCATGCAGCCGCCGATCAGGCGGTCGCCGACCGTCTTGCTGACCGGAATGCTTTCGCCGGTCAGCATCGATTCATCGACCGCCGAGTTGCCGGCGATCACTTCGCCATCGCTCGGCACCCGCTCGCCGGGGCGCACCAGCAGAATTTCGCCGGGAACGATCGCCTCGACATCGACGACCAGCTCGACGCCATCGCGCAGCACCGTCGCGGTGGCCGGCTGCAATTCGATTAGCTGGCGGATCGCTTCGCCGGCCTTGCCCTTGGCGCGCTCTTCCAGATAGCGCCCGAGCAGCACGAAGGTGACGATGCTCGCCGCTGCCTCGAAATACAGGAAGTGACCGCGGCGCGAAGGCAGCAGGCCAGGCAGGCTGTAAAGGTAGGCCGCACCGGCGCCGAGGGCGATCAGGGTGTCCATGTTGGCGCCGCCGCTGCGCGCCAGCTTTACGGCCTTTTCGAAGAACGGCAGGCCGGCGCCGAAGACGACCGGGGTGGCCAGCACGAACTGCAGCAGGCGCAGGCCGTAATGGTGCGGCATGGCCATGCCCAGCGCCATCAGCGGGGCGGTCAGGGCGGCGGCGGCGAGGAAACGCTTGCGCGCCTCTTCGCGCAGAATCTTTTCGCGTTCGACCAGAAAACGTCGCTGGGCGAGCGTATCCATCGGCCGTGGCGTGTAGCCGAGACGATCGACCAGCGCGAACACCGCATCACGGTCGAGCTGGCCGTCGACACTGCAGGTGGCGGCGGCGAAATTTACAGCAGCGTTCTTGACCCGTGGATCGCGCTGCAGGGTCAGCTCGATCAGCGCCGCGCAGGAGGCGCAGGTCATGCCTTCGATCGCCACCGAACTGCGTTGGACCGGGCCCTCGGGGACATTCGCGGCAACCGGTTTGAGCCTGCGTTCGCTGCGCGCCAGCACGCTCGCAATCTGCGTCACCGCAGCGAGCAGATCGTTGCGCGTGATGGCCGCCGGATCGAAATGAATGGTCAGTGAGCCGATGCGGCTCTCGCTGCGAATTTCGCGAATCGACGGCCGCTTGCGCAACAGGATTTCGAGCAGATAGAAGCGTTCCTGATCACCCTTCAGCGCCGGGATGACGACCCGGATGCGTCGTTCCAACGCGTGCGCAAGGCGAATTTCGAGCGGCGCGTTCACGTAGTGGCCTGTTCAGTAGCCAGTTCAGCCGTCTTATCGGCGGCCGGTGCCGGAAGTGCCTTGGCCGGCGTCATGCCCTTGCGGTAGCGCACCAGCAGGAAGGTCAGGTAGAACACCGTCAGCCAGGCGTTGGCATGCTGCAGCGGCGCCTTGATCCAGTATTGGGTGATCAGGTTCCAATGCACGCGGATCAGGTAGAAGGCGACGAT
>CAZGPO010000151.1:0-6049 GCA_964527745.1 uncultured Dechloromonas sp. | reverse complement strand
TTTCCTCGAGCGACGGGGTGATCAGGCCGGACAGGCCGATGATGTCGACGCGATGCTCGAGCGCCGCCTTCAGGATGTTGTCGCAACTGACCATGACCCCGAGGTCTACCACGTCGTAGCCGTTGCAGCCGAGGACGACGCCAACGATGTTCTTGCCGATGTCGTGCACGTCGCCCTTGACCGTCGCCATCAGGATCTTGCCCTTGGAGCCGAGGCCGGTGCGCGATTTTTCGGCTTCGATGAAGGGCAGCAGGTGGGCGACCGCCTGCTTCATCACGCGGGCCGACTTGACGACCTGGGGCAGGAACATCTTGCCGGCGCCGAAGAGGTCGCCGACGTGGTTCATGCCGGCCATCAGCGGGCCTTCGATGACCGCGAGCGGCGGCTTGCCCTCGGCCTCCAGCTGGGCGCGCACCTCCTCGGTGTCGGCGACGACGAAGTCGGTGATGCCCTTGATCAGCGCGTGTTCGAGGCGCTTTTCAACGCTTTGCTCACGCCAGCTTAAATCCGGCCCGCTGTCCTTGGCCTTGCCTTCCTTGACCGTCTGGGCGAAATCGACCAGCGCCTCGCCGGCGCCCGGATTGCGGTTGAGCACGACGTCTTCGACCTTTTTGCGCAAGGTCGGCTCCAGGTCGTCGTAGATGCCGAGCATGCCGGCATTGACGATGCCCATGGTCATGCCGGCCTTGATGGCGTGGTAGAGGAAAACGGTGTGGATCGCCTCGCGAACGGCGTCGTTGCCGCGGAAGCTGAACGAGACATTGGAGACGCCACCGGAAATGTGGGCGTGCGGCAGGTTCTGCTTGATCCAGCGCGTCGCTTCGATGAAATCGACGGCGTAGTTGTCGTGTTCCGGGATGCCGGTAGCGATGGCGAAGATGTTCGGGTCGAAAATGATGTCTTCGGCCGGGAAACCGATGCTCAGCAGCAGGTCGTAGGCGCGCTTCGAAATCTCGGTCTTGCGCGCGAAGGTGTCGGCCTGCCCATTCTCGTCGAAGGCCATGACGATGACCGCGGCGCCGTAGCGGCGGGCGAGGCGGGCCTGTTCGAGGAACTTGGCTTCGCCTTCCTTCATCGAGATCGAATTGACGATGCCCTTGCCCTGGATACACTTGAGGCCTGCTTCGATAACCTCCCACTTCGACGAGTCGATCATGATCGGCACCCGGGAAATGTCCGGCTCGGAGGCGATGAGCTTAAGGAAGCGGTCCATCGCAGCGACGGAATCGAGCATCGCCTCGTCCATGTTGATGTCGATGACCTGCGCGCCGTTCTCGACCTGCTGGCGGGCGACGGCCAGCGCGTCGTCGAAGCGGCCTTCGAGGATCATGCGGGCGAAGGCCTTGGAGCCGGTGACGTTGGTCCGCTCGCCGACGTTCACGTAGAGCGAATCGGCGCCGACGTTGAACGGCTCGAGCCCGGAGAGGCGCAGCTTCTTCTCGATGGTCGGCACTTTTCTCGGGGCGACCGTGGCAACCCGGCCGGCGATGGCCTTGATGTGCTCGGGCGAAGTGCCGCAGCAGCCGCCGACGATGTTGACGATGCCGCTCTTCGCCCAGCTTTCGATTTCGTCGGCCAGCATTTCGGCCGTCTCGTCGTAGCCGCCGAAGGCGTTGGGCAGGCCGGCGTTGGGGTGGGCCGAGACGTAGCAGTCGCAGACGCGCGACAGTTCCTCGACGTACTGGCGCAATTCCTTGGCACCGAGCGCGCAGTTGAGGCCGAAGGACAGCGGCTGGATGTGGTTCAGGGAATTCCAGAAGGCCTCGGCGGTCTGGCCGGACAGCGTGCGCCCGGAGGCGTCGGTGATGGTGCCGGAAATCATGACCGGCCAGCGCCGGCGTGCCTGGTCGAAGAAGGACTCAATGGCGAACAGCGCGGCCTTGGCGTTCAGCGTGTCGAACACTGTTTCGACGAGCAGGATATCGGCGCCGCCTTCGATCAGGCCAGTGATGGCTTCGATGTAGTTGCCGACCAGTTCGTCAAAGCTGACGTTGCGGTAGCCGGGGTCGTTCACATCGGGCGAAATCGAAGCGGTGCGGCTGGTCGGGCCGAGGACGCCGGCGACGAAGCGCGGCTTGGCCGGATTGGCGGCGGTGAATTCGTCGCACAGTTCGCGGGCGAGTTTGGCACCTGCGAAATTCAGTTCGTAGACGATCTCGGTCAGGTTGTAGTCGGCCTGCGAGACGGCGGTCGAGTTGAAGGTGCAGGTTTCGAGGATGTCGGCGCCGGCTTCGAGGTATTCGCGGTGGATACCGCCGATGATGTCCGGCCGGGTCAGCACCAGCAGGTCGTTGTTGCCCTTGAGGTCGTGCGGGTGCTCCTTGAAGCGCTCGCCGCGGTAATCGGCTTCCTGCAGGCCATGGCGCTGGATCATCGTGCCCATGGCGCCGTCAAGGATGAGCAGTCGTTGCTCAAGCAGGGCGGAAAGTTCGGCGGTACGGTCGGCTTGAATCATGATCACCTCGGCAAAGCGGATATACGCCGGGCACACCGCAAAAACGAACGGCGCTACAAACCGGAGTAGGGAAACGCGGGTTTGCGAGCGCCGTTGATCATTGCCGAGCCTGGCCCTCGTCAACAGGTCGCAGCGCTCCTCGGCAGAGACCGCAGTTTACCGGTCGCTGCCTATGCTGCCAAGACTATTGATTTAATTAACCTTTCATCGCCACCCACTGCGAGGTTCGCTTGACCTTGCCGCTGCCCAGGTCGAAATGCACCATGAAATAGGTTTCCTCCATCGGCGGCGTGCCTTCGACATGCCATTCCCAGATGTCTTCGCCGAGATTGTCGAAAACCACTTTGGAAGCCGGGGCGCCAAGCAGGCGCCTGACTTCGTCGCCGCTCATGCCCTCGCGGACCCGCGCGAGGTTCTTCGCATTGAGCACCTGCTCGACGCTGCTGACAATCTGGTTGCGGTCGAAGCTGATCATGTAGCAATGAATGCCCGCCGGCTGCCGTGTATATTCCCAGGTGACCCCGCCGTTTTCATTTCTGAACTCGAAGCCGGGATCGCCCATCTTGGCGCGGACTTCGGTGGCCGTCGTCACACCCGGCTTGATCTGTTGCAGCACGGCGGTGTCGCATCCGGGCAGAATGGCAACGGCAATCGCCGTGAGGGCGGCGGAGATCCAGTTTGTTGATTTCATGCCCGAAGTTTACGCCATTCTTGATTTGCCTTCATAATGTGGCGAACCTACAACCGCAGAGACCGACCCATGCAAACTCTCGATCCCCTGGCTGCCCATGAATTCCTGCAAGGCAATCCCGATGCCGTGTTCGTCGATTGCCGCACTGAGGTCGAATTCATGTGCGTTGGCCACCCCAAGGGCGCCGAGCACGTTGCCTGGCGCGAAGCGCCGGATTGGGAAGTCGATCCGGAATTCGCCAACAAGGTCAAGCATCTGGTGGCCGGCAACTTGGCCCGTGCGGTGCTGCTCATTTGCCGTAGCGGCGTGCGTTCGCGCGAGGCTGGTGAGGCGCTGGAGGCAGTTGGATTCACGACGGTCATCAACGTTTCGGAAGGTTTCGAAGGCGCGCTCGATGAACATCACCATCGCAGCACGCTTGGCGGCTGGCGCTTTCGCGGCTTACCCTGGCAGCAGAACTGAGCGCCGGTAAAGCAGGGCGGCGAGTCCGCCCAGAATAAGGAAGCCGCTCATCGTCAGCGCCAGGCTCAGGGTCGACCCCCAGACCAGTGGGGCAATCAGCGCGGCGACCAGGCCATTGGAACCCGATTGCACGAAGGTCTGGCACGATGCTGCCATGCCGCGGTTGTCGGGAAACGGGTCGAGTGCAAATAGCGTCAGATTGGGCATCGCCAGCGCCATGCCGAGTGTGTAGACGAACAGCGGGGCAACGCTCCACGGCAGGCCGGGCGGCAAGCTCAGGTTTATCCCGAGGTTGAGCAGCGCGGCGCCGGTCATGATGATGTAGCCGAGTTTTACCGTAGTGCCCGGAGGGTGCCGGCCAGCACGTCGGCCCGCCAGCCACGAACCGAGGGTCAAGCCGCTCATGGCCGGTCCAAAGAGCCACAGGAAGCCGGTTTCCGGAACGCCGAGATGGGTCATCAGAAAGACCGGTGCCGACAGGACATAGATGAAAAACCCGGAAAAATTGAGCGAAAGGGCGCTGCTGGCAAGCAGAAAGGGCGGCGAGGTCAGGACTTTCAGATAGGCGCGGCCGAGATAGGCGGGGTGCAGCGACTGGCGTTTTTCCGGAGCCAGCGTTTCGGGCAGGAATTTCCAGCAGGCGATCCAGAGCACGTTCGTCATCAGCACCAGAAAGGCGAAAACCGAGCGCCAGCCGAACCAGGTCTGCAGCCAGCCGCCGATCAGCGGCGCGATCACCGGCGCCAGCGCGAACATCATCGTGATCTGGGCGATCAGGCGCTGGGCAGGTGCGCCGTCGAACAGGTCGCGCACGATGGCGCGCGAGATGACCATGCCGGCGCCGGCGGTAATGCCTTGCAGCGCGCGCCAGACCCAGAGCTGTTCGATCGACGTGGCGAAGGCGCAGCCGGCGGAGGCGATGCCGAACAGGGCCAGGGAGATGAGGATGATGCGGCGCCGGCCGAAACGGTCGGACAGTACGCCATGCCACAAGGTCATCGCAGCGAAGGACAGCAGGTAGGCCGAGAGTGTCTGCTGCACCTGGATCGCTGTCGCGCCGAGATTGCTGGCGATTTCGTGAAACGACGGCAGATAGGTGTCGATCGAGAACGGACCGAGCGCGGCCAGGCTGGCTAGCAGAAACGCCAGGGCGCGTGGCGCAGGAGTCTCCCTAGCCACCCGGAAGGCGCCGGTACTGGATCGCCTCGGCGATGTGCGGCGCCCGAACGGTCGGGCTGGCGCCGAGATCGGCGATAGTCCGGGCGACCTTGAGAATGCGGTGCCAGGCGCGGGCCGAGAGATCGAGACGCTGGCTGGCCTGTTTGAGCAGGTTGGCGCCGGCCGCATCGGGGGCGCACAGTGCTTCGACTTCGCCCGGATCGAGTCGGGAGTTCGGCTTGTGCTGGCGTTCCTGCTGACAGGCCAGCGCTGCCGTGACCCGCTCGCGCACGGTTGCCGACGATTCGCCATCGGCCTTGCCGTCGAGGGCTTCGACGGGCAGGGCGGGGACTTCGATCAGCAGATCGATGCGATCGAGGAAGGGGCCGGACAGCTTGCCGCGATAGCGCGCAATCTGGTCCGGCGTGCACCGGCATTTTCCGTTGCGATGGCCGCTGAAACCGCAGGGGCACGGATTCATCGCGGCGATCAACTGGAATTCGGCCGGGAATTCGGCGTGGCGGGCGGCACGGGCAATGTGGATACGTCCGGATTCGAGCGGCTCGCGCAGGGTTTCCAGTACCTTGCGGTCGAATTCCGGGAGTTCGTCAAGAAACATCACGCCCTGATGAGCCAGCGAAATCTCGCCCGGACGCGGCGGGTTGCCGCCACCGACCAGGGCAACGGCCGACGCGGTATGGTGCGGTGCGCGGTAGGGACGCTGACCGAAGCGCTCGGGGCGGAACTGGCCGACCAGCGACAGTACGGCCGCCGACGCCTTGGCCGCATCGCGGCCGAGCGCGGGCATCAGGCCGGGCAGACGGGCGGCGAGCATCGACTTTCCGGAGCCGGGCGGGCCAACCATCAGCAGCGAGTGGTTGCCGGCAGCGGCAATTTCCAGCGCCCGCTTGGCTTGGCTCTGGCCGCGAACTTCGCTGAGGTCAGGAAAAATCGGCTGATTTTCGAGGTCGACCGCAACCGGTCTGGCCAGCGCCGCCTGTCCGCTCAGGTGAGCGCACACTTCGAGCAGTGAGCGCGCTGCGAAGACGTTTTCGCAGCCGGTCAATGCTGCTTCACGGGCGCTGCCGACGGGCAGAATGAAGGACTTTCCGGTGTCTGCCATTTGCAGGGCCATGGCCAGCGCGCCGCGTATCGGGCGCAGTTCGCCCGATAAGGAAAGCTCGCCGGCGAACTCGTATTCGGCGAGTGGCAGTGTCGGAATCTGGCTGCTGGCGGCCAGGATGCCAAGGGCGATCGGCAGATCGAAGCGGCCGGATTCCTTG
>CAZGPO010000150.1:0-6064 GCA_964527745.1 uncultured Dechloromonas sp. | reverse complement strand
CCTTCGCCTTCAAGCACGGCGTGCCGCTCGACGCCGACTTCGTGTTCGACGTGCGTGTGCTGCCGAACCCCTTCTACATCCGCGAGCTGCGGCCGCTGACCGGGCGCGACGACGGCGTGGCGCAGTACCTGGCAGCGCAGCCGGAGGTCGGCGAGATGCTGGCGCAGATCGGCGATTTCCTCGAACGCTGGCTGCCCGCCTTCACCGACGACCAGCGCAGCTGCGCGGCAGCGACCCGGTCGCGACTGTCGATAATCGATGCCAGCGCCCGATAGGAAAGCACACCGAGCACCATGAAGATGCCCAGCGCGACGATCAGTTCGATCAGCGTGAACCCGCGATACCTGCGGCTGCCCGGGCGCCGGTCGTTCATTGTGTGGCCCCGGAAGAATTGACGAAGCCGGTCAGCGTCGCCAGCACGCGGGCCTCGCGCGACCCATCCGTTTCCGGCAGAGACCAGACGCTGATCTCGAGCCGCCTGAACCGGCCATTTGGCGTGCCCTGAACTTCTTCGACCCAGCGCAACGAGACGCCACCCTGTTCCGCCCTGCCTTCCTTGCGCCCCAAGGGTAACCATTGACCCAGCGCACGATGCTCGGCCAGCCGGTTGTCAGCCACCCAGCCGGCCAGGGTACGCAGACGTAATTCGTCGACGTTGCCGGTCGCCGAGCCGACCGCGCGCATCACCGCCGACAGGGCGATGGCCAGGATCGCCAGGGCGACCATCAGTTCAAGCAGCGTAAAGGCCGACTGGCGGCGTCCCGCCAGATGGCGGGTTCCCGCAATATCATGCCGCCGCGACGCCTGGCAAAAAATCATTGGTAAACCCAGTCGACCGCACCAAGCGAATTTCCGCGGACCAGAACCTGCCGGTCATGCGTCGCGATCTGGATGGTGAATTTGACCGGCTCGTTGCCGAACAACACCCGGTAAGGCGCGTCGAGCACCTCGCCATCGCGCCAGACGCCTTTCCAGCGCCAGTCGCCGGGCAGTGAGCGCTCGGCAAGGACGGGGTCGCCATCGACGGGAATCCAGTTGCCCGCGACATCGAGGGCAAGAAAGCGGTAACGCCCCGTGCTGAGATCGAGCACGATCGGTCGGCCGCGAATCATCGCCTGCTCGCTGGCCACGCCGGCCGAGCGAACCAGCCGCTGCAACGCGGCCTGCGTCTCGTCCTGCCCGGCATTGCCGGTGACACGTTCCAGCACGCCACCGCCGAGCCGGATCATGGTCAGGGTAATACCGACAATGGCCAGCACGATCAGCATTTCGATCAGGGTAAAGCCCTGCCCGGCAGCCGGCCCGAAACGGGGCGGCCGGATGCTGCGCCAGGCTGCGGTCGACTGCGAATGCACGGCCTTCAATTCATCCAGTTACCGATGTCGGCATCGACACCCTGGCCGCCACTCTGCCCGTCGGCACCAAAACTCATGACGTCGATTTCGCCGTGCAGACCCGGATTCAGGTACTGATACGGTTGCCCCCAGGGGTCGTTGGGCAACTTTTCAAGATAGCCGCCAGCGCTCCAGTTGGTCGGCAGCGGTGCCTGCGTCGGCCTTTGCACCAGCGCCGCAAGGCCCTGTTCAGTCGTCGGATAACGCCGGTTGTCGAGCTTGTACAGCTTGAGCGCCTGCATGATGGTTGAAATATCCTGTTTGGCGGCGGCCACCCGCGCCTCGTCAGGACGGCCCATCACCTTGGGCACGATCAGCGCCGCCAGAACACCGAGAATGACGATGACGATCATGACCTCGATCAATGTGAATCCGGAATGTCGTTTTTGCAAAATAGTCACCTCAACGGAATAAATGATTGATTTCGATGATCGGCTGCATGACCGCCAGCACGATGAGCAACACAAAGCCGCCCATGGTCAGCAACAGCGCCGGTTCCAGCAGGCTGGTCAGAATCGCGGTCCGGTTTTCGAGCTCGCTTTCCTGGAGCAGCGCCGCGCGCTTCAGCATGGAATCGAGGCGTCCGGTCTGCTCGCCGCTCGCCACAAGGTGAATCAGCAAGGCTGGAAAGCGCCGGCTCTCGGCCAGCGCCCGGGACAGCGGAACGCCCTCGCGGACCCGCGCGATCGCGACATCGATGGCATCGCGCAGCGGCAACAGGCCAATCACCTGCTTGCCCGCTTCGAGCGCTGTCAGCAACGGCACCCCGCTGCCGGCCAGCATCGCCAGCGTACTGGCGAAACGCGCCGACTCGAGGGTCCGCAAATGCCGGCCGAGCAAAGGCAGACCGAGCAGCCAGCGATGCCAGCGACGGCGCACTGCATCCTCGCGCAAGGCTGCGCGGGCCAGAAAAAACGCCGCAAGCAATCCGCTCACCAGCAACCAGCCGTAGTTGCGGAGCAGCCCGGAAACGACGATCAGCGCCCGGGTCAGCCACGGTAAACTCTGTTTTCCGCCCTGGAATACCGACACCACCTGCGGCACCACATACACCATCAGCGCGGTAATGATGACCAATGCCACTGCGGCAACCAGCACCGGATAGATCAGTGCTTGCAAGGTCTTGCGGCGCAGTGCGTCGCGCCGGTCGAGATAGTCGGCCAACTCGTCCATGACCGCCGGCAGTTGCCCGGATTTTTCGCCGGCCGCCACCGAGGCACGATAGACCGGCGGAAAACTCGCCGCGTGCCGGTCGAGCGCCGCCCGCAGCGAATAACCCGCCGTCAGCTCGCCGCGCACTCCGGCCAGAGTCTGCCTAACGGCAGTGCTTTCTGCCTGATCGATCAGCGCCGCCAGCGATTGTTCGGCGGTCAGGCCGGCGCCGAGCAGGCTCGACCACTGGCGGGTCAGCAAGGACAGGTCGCCGGTACCGATGGTCCGCCGCTCGAACCAGCGCTGAGCACCTGTTCCGGATTTGTTTACTGCCGGGTCGAGCCCCAATGGATCGACCGCGACCGGATGCAGGCCGCGTTCGCGCAGCGAGGCACGGGCGGCGCGCGCGGTTTCGGCGTCGATGACGCCACGCATCTCGCTGCCGTCGTTCGCCAGGGCCAGATAAGCAAATGCCGCCATGCGCTAGCCTCCGTCCGTCGTCATGCGGCTAATCGCGCGTCACGCGCAATACTTCGTCCAGCGAGGTTTCACCTGCAGCCAGATAACGCAGGGCGTCGCTGCGCAAGGTACCCATGCCGGCATCACGCGCGGTGCGGCGCAAAGCCTGCTCGCCGGCCCCTTCGTGAATACCTTGCTTGAGGGCATCGCTGGCCAGCATCAATTCATAGATGCCCTTGCGCTCCTGATAGCCGAGGCCGCGGCAGGCCGGGCAACCGGGCGCCGTCCACAGCTGATCGGGCAGTTCGGCTTCCTGGATGGCGGCTGCGCCGGCACCCGTCGCCAGCAGCGCACGCTCGGCGTCGGTAATCGAATGCGCCACGCGGCAAACCGGGCACAGGCAGCGTACCAGGCGCTGCGACAGAGCGCCGATCAGCGAACTGGCCAGCAGATAACGCTCGACCCCCATATCGACCAGGCGCGTCACCGCGGCAACGGCATCGTTGGTGTGCAGGGTCGCCAGCACCAGGTGGCCGGTCAGGCTGGCCTGAATGGCGATTTGCGCGGTTTCGAGATCGCGGATCTCGCCGATCATGACGACGTCCGGATCCTGGCGCAGAATCGAGCGCAGCGCCCGCGCGAAGGTCAGGTCGATCCGCGCATTGACCGGAATCTGTCCGATCCCGGGAAGATCGTATTCAACGGGATCTTCAACCGTGACGATATTCAGGCGCTTGACGTCCAGCCCGGCCAGCGCGGCATAGAGCGTCGTCGTCTTGCCCGAACCGGTCGGGCCGCAAACCAGCAGCAGGCCGTGCGGACGCGCCAGCAACCGGGCGAACGCAGCCTGCATCTCCCCGGTCATCCCCAGCGCCGACAGGTGCAGGCGCGACGCATCCTTTTCCAGTATGCGCAGGACGATGCGCTCGCCATGCGCGGTCGGCACCGTCGACACCCGGACATCGATGCTGCGGTCGCCGAGTTTGAGCCCGATGCGCCCGTCCTGCGGCAACCGGCGCTCGGCAATGTCGAGTTGCGCCATGATCTTGATCCGCGATACCAGCGCCTCATGGACGCCACGCGGCGGCTCGGCGATATCGGCCAGCAGGCCGTCACGGCGCAGGCGAACCACCGAGCGCTGGGCGAACGGTTCGATGTGAATGTCCGACGCCCGCTCGCGCACCGCCTGCATCAGCAGGGCATTGACCATGCGGATCACCGGCGCGTCATCCTGGGCCTCCAGCAGGTCTTCGATCGCCGGCAAATCCTGCATCAGGTCGCGCAGATCGAGATCCTGTCCGGCATCGGCCACCACCTCGGCCGCCGATCCGTCGCCCTGCCCGTAGATTTCCGCAAGCTGCGCCTCGAACTGGGCACGCGAAACTTCCTGCACGGCGACCGGCCGTCCGACCAGCCGCCGCACCTCGGTGACCGCCGCAACCGTCGCATCGTCGCGAACCAGCAACGAAACCTCACCCGCCTCGTCGGCAGCAGCTTCGTCCGCACCGGAAGCGGCGACAGGAATCAGGACACCCTGGGTGCGCGCAAAACCGTAGGGGAGCCGGGGGGCACGCGTGCCGGATGCGCTCATGGAATTATCTGAAAGTACCGGGCGCCGGCAAACCATCCAGGGCACCCCACGGCACGCTTCCCTTCAGCACAGGCATGGGCTGGGATTGCTCGTTGATCATCAGGCGCTCGCCCCCATTCGGGCGCATTTGATCATCAATCACACGGTCATAGCGACGCTTTGTGATATCGGCGTAGGAATCCCGGTCACGCAGGATTTCCGGGCGCAGGAAGACAATCAGATTGCTCCGCTGCCGCTTGCGCGAATCGTAGCGGAAAAGCCAGCCGAGGAACGGAATATCACCGAGCAGCGGCACCTTCTCGATACCGCCCTCGTAAACATCCTGGATCAGTCCGCCCAGCGCGATGATGGTGCCATCGTCGGCCATCACGGTCGTGTCGATGCTGCGCTTGTTGGTTACCGGGCCGGTCGGGTTATTGAGCGTCGTGCCGACCAGCGTCGAGATTTCCTGCGCGATCTGCATCTTGATCGTCCCGCCTTCCGAAATCTGCGGCCTGACCCTGAGCGTCAGTCCGACATCCCTGCGCTCGATGGTCTGGAACGGATTGGCCGGCGTCGTTCCGCCGCCGGTATTGGTGTATTGGCCGGTAATGAACGGCACATTCTGGCCGACAACGATCCTTGCCTCTTCGTTGTCGAGCGTCATCAGGTTGGGGGTCGAAAGAATCTTGGCGTCGGCATCGGTTTCGAGCGCCCGTGCCAGCATGCCGAGATTGAGAATTTCGACACCGGCAATCGTCACCGTCCCGGCAGCCACGGCAAGGTTCAGGCCGCGAGCAAGCGAAGCGGGATTGATCGCGGCACCGATGATGTTCTGCCCGGCCACCCCGAAATTGGTCCCGCCGATCACCGAAGGATCACCGACCGCCCCTTGTCCGCCGGTCGTCTGCCACTGAATGCCGAATTCAGCCAGCCGCTCCGCGGAAACCTCGGCGATCAGCGCCTCGACGAAAACCTGGGCGCGGCGGCGGTCGATCTGGTCGATGACCAGCCGCAAATTGTTATACACCGGCTCTGGCGCCGTGATGATCAGGGCGTTGCTGGCGACGTCGGCCTGCACGATGCTGCCGCCGGTCTGGGCAATATTTCCCGTGGATGGCGACAAACCGCTCCCTGCTGCCGGGCCGATGCCGGCCGTTGCGGTCAACCCCGAAACTGGCGCCAAATTTTGCGGACCATTCGCCGTGCTGCTCAAACCGGGTGCCGGCGCATTCGTCGCAAGTTCGCCGGAAAGGACCGCGCGCAACGTTTCCGCAACCTTGCTCGCTTCGGAATTTTTTAGAAAGACGACATGAAAGTTCCCGTTAACCCCCGGAATATCGAGACGCGCCAGCAGTTGCCGGGCACCGGCAATTTTCGAGGCGTTGCCCGAACGGATCAGCACCTGGTTGGTCCGGTGTTCGGCCATCGCCAGAAAACGCTGGCTGGCATCGCCGCCAACGGGGCCGGCAGTTGCCGAACCGCCCGC
>CAZGPO010000149.1:0-6067 GCA_964527745.1 uncultured Dechloromonas sp. | reverse complement strand
CGTCTCGAAGTACATGTCCTGCAGGCGGTGAGTGAAGGCCAGGTACCATTCTTTGATGATGTCCCAGGTCGCGGAGTCGGTCCACACCGGATCGGCGAAACGCACATCATCGGGATTGGGTTCGACCACATCCGGGGACGGCACGCCGAGCGCCCGCCGCATGACATGCGACTGCAGGGCCAACAGGTCGCCCGACAAGGCGTTGGTGGCGCGCAGCAATTCCTGCGGATGCATCATCCAGGCCATCTGCGCGTTGAGCAATGAAGTCGTTACGCCGTAGGGGTCGGCAGCCTTGCTGATCGCCATGCCGGCGGTTTCCAGTGGACTCGGACCATTGAGGTCGATGCCCCGGTTCTTGACTGACGAATGGTTGGTCATACCGGCTTCCCTGTGTTGCGGATACGTCGCCATTTATACCATGCCAAGGTGTGCGATTTTGGGCGAAAACACCCAGATAGCAGCCCGCTGTTTTACTTCGTCACGACTTGGCGTAGCATGTATTCGAAGAACGTCACAGCGGCGGCACGCACAATAGAGGAGAGACCCCATGTTCAAGCACATTCTCGTACCGACCGACGGTTCCGAATTGTCGCAAGCCACTGCCAAACGAGCAGTCGAGTTTGCCAAGTCCACCGGGGCCAAAGTCACCATTTTCTTTGCCAAGCCGGAATATCCGATCGCCTACTTTGGTGAAGGCGCACTGATCGACCCGACGACACCGGAAAAATTTGCCGAACTCGCCGAACAGCAGGCGACGGCCTATCTTGGTGAGGTGCAAAAACAATGTGCGACTGCCGGCATCGAATGCGCGACCATGTCGGCGACCAGCGACGTACCCTACGAAGCAATCATCGATGCCGCCGAAAAATCGGGGTGCGATCTGATCTTCATGGCCTCGCACGGCCGCCGCGGGATCAGCGGCTTCCTGCTCGGCAGCGAAACCAACAAGGTGCTGACCCACTCGAAGATTCCGGTGCTTGTTTATCGCTAAACTTGGCTCTCAGGGCGCTGAACAGCGCGCCTTTCCGGGCAGAATGCGGCACAGGATTTCGCCGTTGCGCGCATCGACGAAATCGACCTCATCAAGTACAGCGATTAGATAACGTTTTTTCAGTGTGAAATCGGTCGGCTTGCCGTAGGTTGCCTTCCAGAAGGTCGTACTTTCGCTGATCACCGGTTCGATCAGGTGCGCCTTGGCCTGCATGCCCAGATGCCCCGCCATGCCGGCCGGCAGATCGGCGCTGAAACCGGCATCGTCATCGGCGCCGCGCGGGTAGAAATCGTAGAGGTTGTCGAAGGCGAGAAAGTAGTCGTAACGCCAGCTCACCTTCATCTGCTGCGTGACGCCGATCTTGTCCTCATGGGCATATTCGCCGCGTTCGACCGCCACCGACTGCAGCGGCAGGAATTTGTAGCGGTAATAGTCGTCGACCGCGGGATCGGCCAGCGGACGCCAGCTCCAGCCTTCGGCAATCTGGTTGAAGGTCATGCGGTAGCGGACTTTAAGCTGTTCGCCAAAGGTCTCCACATCCAGCCCGCCGCCCGACAGGTCGACATCGACCGCGAATGACTGCCCGACCTTGCCATGCAAGCTGTCGCCGGGCAGCTCCGCCAGGCGAACATATTGCCGCTCGGCCGTTTCGGCGGCGTGGGCAGCACCAAAAAAGGCGGCGACCGCGGTCGCCGTGAATAGATATCTGAGGAAAAACATGTCGACTTGGAACAATCCCTTGGATGAACAAGCCAGACGAATGATCGGCGCGATGGCAAAAATCGCCCATGATGCACATCAACAAATGCTGATACTGCTCAGACTTGGGTCTGCGTCACGGCCTTGCGGAAGCGCACCAGCGCCACGGCAAAGAAAACTGTGCCAACGCCGGTCATCGCCAGCAGGTCGCGCCAGATGACATCGAAGCCGGCACCGCGGTACAGGATGGCCTGCGCCAGCCGGACAAAATAGGTCGCCGGCGCCGCCAGCATGATGTTCTGGACGATGGCCGGCATGCTCTCGCGCGGCGTCACGCCGCCGGAAAGCATCATCAGCGGAATGATGCTGAGGATGATGAGCAGCCCGAGCTGCGGCATGGAGCGGGCCAGCGTGCCGAGAAAGATGCCGATAGATGCCGCCGAGAACAGGTAGCAGGCGGCAGCCGCGAGAAAGAGCGGCACCGAGCCGGCAATCGGCCCCTGGAGTACCTGTTGCACCATCACGGTCAGCGCGAAGGTGACGCCGATCAGCACGGCCAGGCCATTGGCCCAGATCTTGGCCATCATGATCTCGAAGGGCGTCAGCGGCATGACCAGCAGATGTTCGATGGTGCCGTGCTCGCGCTCGCGGATGAAGGCCGCACCGACCAGGATGATGGTCAGCATGGTGACGTTGTTGATGACCTCCATGACGCCGCCGAACCACACGCCGGTGAGATTGGGGTTGTAGCGGACACGTGGCACGAGGCGGATGGGCAGATCAGCACCCGCACGCTGGCCGGTGAGGTATTCATTGACCTCGCCGAGGGCGATGCTCTTGATGTAGGTGGCGCCGATGAAGGCCTGGCTCATGATCGTCGCGTCGATGTTGAGCTGGATTTCCGGCTGCCGGCCGGCCAGTACGTCGTGCTGGAAATGGTTCGGGATGACCAGCGTGAAGTTATAGGTGCCGAGATCCATCTCGCGGTCGAGCTCGGCCAGCGTCAAGGTCGCCGGCTGCCGGAAATAGGGCTTGTAGAAGGCACCGACGATGCGCCGCGAGAGCGGTGACTGGTCCTCATCGACCACCGCCACCGGCGCATTGTGCAGTTCCTGCGAGGTCGCCGTCGCCGCCGTGTAGATGGCCCCGGAGAAGGCCCAGCAGATGAGCAGCAAGAGCACCTTGTCGGCCCACAGGCTCTTCAGTTCCTTCAGGCCGAGGCGATAGATATTGGCGAGCGACATGGCTAGCGCTCCTGCTTCCTGAGCAGTAGCACGGCAAGCAGCGTCAGCACCGGGATGAAGGCGGCGAGCTTGATGAAATGCGGCAGCAGGTCGGCGAAATCGAGCGCCTTGGTAAAAATGCCGCGGCAGATGACCAGGAAATAGGTGGCCGGGAAGAACTGGCCGATCCAGTAACCGGCGCCCTCCAGCGAGCTGACCGGGCTGGTCAGGCCGGAGAAGCTGACGGTCGGCAGCATGCTCATGATCGCCGTGCCGAACAATGCGGCGATCTGCGTGCTGGTGAAGGTCGACACCAGCAGCCCGAAGCCGGTGGTGACGATGACATAGAGCAGCGTGGCGACGCTGAGGGCGAGCAGGCTGCCCTTGATCGGCACATGGAAGACCAGTTGCGACTGGATGAGCAGCAGCACGAAGCTGATCATGGCCACCACGATGTAGGGCAGTTGCTTGCCGAGCAGGAATTCCAGCCGGGTGACCGGCGTCACGTAGAGATTGGTGATCGAGCCGAGTTCCTTCTCGCGCACGACACCGAGCGCCATCAGGATGGCCGGGATGAAGATCAGCAGTAGCGGAATCACTGCCGGCACCATGGCGTAGATGCTCTTCACGTCCTGGTTGTAGCGGTAGCGCGAGACGATATTGACCGGCTGGGCACTGCTCACGCCGGTTGCCTCCTTGATGATTTGCTGGACGTACTGCAGATGCATGCCTTCGGCGTAGCCGCGTACCGTTTCGCCGCGATAGGGCATGGCGCCGTCGATCCACATGCCAATTTCCGGCGACCGGCCACGCCGCAGATCGCGCCCGAAATTGGCCGGAATGTCGATGGCCAGCGCCAGTTCACCATTGTTCATGCGCCGGTCGAGCTCGGCCGTATCGACGATGGGCGGCCGCTCGATGAAATAGCGCGAACCGGCGATATTCTGCACATAGGCCCGGCTCTCCGGCGACTGGTCGCGGTCGAGCACGGCAAAACGCAGGCCTTCGACGTCCATCGAAATACCGAAACCGAGCACGAACATGAGCAGCACCGAACCGAGCAGCGCGAAGGCGAGGCGGATCGGGTCGCGGCGCAGTTCCAGCGATTCGCGGTAGGCATAGCCGAGCAGGCGGCGCAGGCTGAAGCGCGGGCTCTCCCCTCTTCCCGGCAAAAGCTCCAGGGAGGGGCCTGGCCGGTCGGGCGCAGCAGGCTCAGGCTCCGGCAGGGGCGCAGGTTGGGCAACTGCCTGGGCTGCCCCCTTGCTCACCCCCGTTGCTTCCTCCAGATAACTGATGAAAGCGGCTTCCAGCGTCGGTTCGCCGCGTGCGGCACACAGCCCGGCCGGGGTGTCGCTGGCCAGCACCTTGCCGGCGTGCATCAGCGAAATGCGGTCGCAGCGCTCGGCTTCGTTCATGAAGTGCGTCGAGATGAAAATGGTGACGCCCTGCCCGCGCGACAGCTCGACCAGCAGCGCCCAGAATTCGTCGCGTGCCACCGGGTCGACGCCGGATGTCGGCTCGTCGAGGATCAGCAGCTTCGGCTCGTGCACCACCGCCACGGCCAGCGACAGGCGCTGGCGGATGCCGAGCGGCAGATCGGCCGCCGGCTTGTCGGCGTAGGCTTCGAGTTGGAAGCGCTGCATCAGCCCGGCGATGCGCGGCCCGCGCCGGGCGTCCGGCAGATGAAAGAGCCGGGCGTGCAGGTCAAGGTTGGCTTGCACCGTCAATTCGCCATAGAGCGAGAAAGACTGCGACATGTAGCCGACCAGCTTGCGCGTTTCGAGGTCGCGCGCATCGACCGCCTTGCCGAACAGCTTGGCCACGCCCTCGCTCGGCGGCAACAGGCCGGTCAGCATCTTCATCGTCGTCGTCTTGCCGCAGCCGTTGGAACCGAGAAAGCCGAAGATTTCACCGCGTTCGATCTGGAAGCTGACGCGGTCGACCGCCGTAAAGTCGCCAAAACGCTGCGACAGGTTTTCGGCCTCGATGGCCCAAGTGCCGCCATCGCCAATGCGCGGCGGGATCACCAGTGCATGGTGCGCCTGCCGGCGCTCTTCCGGCAACAGGCAGATGAAGGCAGCGTCGAGCGTCGTCTGCCCGGTCTGCGCCCGCAATTCGGCCGGCGTGCCGGTGCCGATCACGCGGCCGCCATCCATCGCCACCAGCCAGTCGAAGCGCTCCGCCTCCTCCATATAGGCCGTCGCCACCAGCACGCTCATGCCCGGCCGGCGGGCGCGGATGCTATCGATCAGCTCCCAGAACTGGCGGCGGGAGAGCGGATCGACGCCGGTCGTCGGCTCGTCGAGAATCAGCAGATCGGGATCGTGGATCAACGCGCAGCAGAGTCCGAGCTTCTGCTTCATGCCGCCGGAAAGCTTGGCCGCCGGGCGCTCGCGGAAAGGTGCCAGGCCGGTACTGGTCAGTAATTCGGCGATGCGCTGCTCGCGTTCCCTCTTATCCTGCCCGAACAGGCGGCCGAAGAAATCGACGTTCTCGAATACCGACAGCGTCGGGTACAGGTTCCTGCCCAGCCCCTGCGGCATGTAGGCAATGCGCGGCTGCACCGTGGCGCGGAAATGCCGGTCGCCGATGTCGCCGCCGAGCACCTCGACCTTGCCCGTCTGAATCTGCCGCGCCCCGGAAACCAGCGCCAGAAGCGAGGACTTGCCGACCCCGTCGGGGCCGATCAGGCCAACCATGCAGCCGGCCGGCAGCGCGATATCGACCGCCTCCAGCGCCACACTGGCACCGTAGCGGTGGCTGACGCCGGCGAGACGGGCGACCGGCGGGCGGTCCATCGCGGCTTACTTCTCGTTAACCTGCAGGCTGGCCGGCCACGGCGCCGTCGCGTCGAACCGCACATAAGCGACGCCCGGCATGCCGCCCTTGGCCAGATCGCGATGCGCCGCCAGCCAAGCCGGGTCGGGCTTGATCTTCAGGCGGAACATTAGCTTTTCGCGCTCGGTGCGCGTCTCGACCTCGCGTGGCGTGAATTGCGCCTTCGGCGCAACGAAGGCGACGGTCGCCGGAATCGCCTGCCCCTGCAGCGCGTCAAGCACGATGCGCGCCTCACTGCCCAGCGCCACCCGGCCGGCCTGATCGGTCGGCAGGTAGATCGTCATGTACATGTCGGAAAGATCGAGCAGCGTCAGCG
>CAZGPO010000148.1:0-6076 GCA_964527745.1 uncultured Dechloromonas sp. | reverse complement strand
CGATCCAGATTCCCGCGCTGCGCCGCATCGCCATGCTGCCGCCCCCGTCGCTGAACTGGCGCGCCGCCTGGCACGATCCCGGCGTGCGACGCATCTTGACGCTGATGGGACCAGCGCTGCTCGGCGTTTCGGTGTCGCAGATCAGCCTGCTGATCAACACCATCTTCGCCTCGTTCCTGAAGACCGGCAGCGTTTCCTGGCTATATTACGCCGACCGCCTGATGGAATTTCCCTCCGGCATGCTCGGTGTCGCACTCGGGACCATTCTGCTACCGTCGCTTTCCAGGCACCACGCCAGCGCCAATCACCTCGAATACTCGAAGCTGCTCGACTGGGGCCTGCGCCTGACCCTGCTGCTCGCCGCACCGGCGGCACTGGCCCTGGCATTGCTCGCAGTGCCGCTGATCACCACGTTGTTCCACCACGGGGCGTTCACCGGCGACGACGTCTTCCACACCCGCGACGCGCTGGTTGCCTACAGCATCGGCCTGGTCGGACTGATCCTCGTCAAGGTGCTGGCACCGGGATTCTATGCCCGCCAGAACATCCGCACGCCGGTCAAGATCGCCGTAATTTCGCTCGTCGCCACGCAAGCCATGAACCTCGCCTTTATCGGCTGGCTGCAGCATGCCGGGCTGGCGCTGTCGATCGGGTTGGCTGCCTGCCTCAACGCGACGCTACTCTATCGCGGTCTGCGCCGGCACGACGTCTATCATCCACAGCCCGGCTGGACGACATTCGCGCTCAAGTTACTGGCCGCGCTCGTTGTCATGGGCGGCGCACTGTGGTTTGCCGGTGGCAGCGATACCGCGTGGCTCGCTTACCCACTACTCGAACGCATCACGCGATTGAGCATGCTGGTAGTGCTTGGCAGCGGCACCTATTTCGCTACACTATGGGCACTCGGATTCCGCCTTGGTGATTTCAAGCAACGGGCCGCCTGATCGAAGGAGACGTATCCCATGAAACTGACCAGCACCAGCTTTGCCGACGGACAGTCGATTCCCGGCGACTTCGCCTTCTGCATTCCCGACAACGCCCACCATGTGGGCCTCGGCAGGAACCTGAATCCGCAACTGGCATGGTCCGATGTTCCGGCCGGCACCCGCTCGTTCGTCGTCATCTGCCATGACCCGGACGTGCCGAGCAAGGGCGACGACGTCAATCAGGAGGGCCGCAGCGTCCCCGCCTCGCTGCCGCGCATCGATTTCTTCCACTGGGTGCTGATCGACCTGCCTGTTGCGGTCAACGCCATAAACGAAGGGGAATTTTCGAGCGACGTCACGCCACGCGGCAAACTGGGGCCGCAGGCCGCCCACGGCGCGCGTCAGGGCGTCAACAACTACACCGACTGGTTCGCCGGCGACAACGACATGCGCGGCGACTACCATGGCTTCGACGGCCCATGCCCCCCGTGGAACGATGACATCGTCCACCACTACATTTTCACGGTCTACGCGCTCGACGTCGACCAGCTGCCGCTGAGCGGCAAGTTCGGCGGGCCGGAAGTGCGCGCGGCCATGCAAGGCCACATCCTGGCCGAAGCCAAAATCACCGGCACCTACACGCTGAACCCGGCGCTCGGCACCTGAAAGCGCCGCGCAAATAAAAAGAGCCTGCGGCAAGGCAGGCTCTTTGGCATGGACTACTGATCGGGCTAATTGACCGGCCGGTCGTTGGGGTTGGCGATGGCCGCCTTCAACTGTTCCGACATCGGCATTTCCAAATTGATGCCGTTCGGCGGTATAGGACTCATGAACCACTTGTCGTAGATCCGCTTGAATTCGCCACTTTGCATCAAGCCGACGATCACATCATCGACCAGTTTCTTGAATTGCAGATCATTCAACGGCAGCATGATGCCGTATGGCTCGGTGGACAACACTTCATCCAGAAAACCATACTGATCACCCGCTGGCACCCGTGCGCGTGCCGCGGCAATAATGGCGTCATCCCCGACATAGGCATCCGCCTCGCCGCGGACAAGCATCGCCATCGACTCCGAGTGGTTGCGGCCAATGACGAACTGGATCGTGATGTTATTGGCCAACGCCGCCCGCTTGATCAGACGATCCGCCGTCGTTCCCAGCGTCGTCACGACACGCTTGTTGGCGAGATCCGCAATGCGTTTGACAGCGCCATCCTTGCGCGCCATTACCCTGACACCGGCGACGTAGATCGTGTTGCTGAAAGCGACCTGCTTCTGGCGCGCCACGCTGTTGGTCATCGCGCCGCATTCCAGGTCGGCCATGCCGACCTTGACCATCATGATCCGCGAGTTCGCCGAAACCGTGACAGGAACGACCCTGACTTCGCGGCCGAGACGTTCATTGACAGCCTTCGCAACGTGCTGGCAAATCTCCCAAGAATAGCCGTAGACCGTACCGTCTTCCACCTTATCACCGAGATATGAAAATGGAACGGCGTCTTCGCGATGCGCGACAAAAAGCACACCGGTACGCGCAATCTTGCTCAGCGTCGGCCCCAGGTCAGCCGGCGCGGCCGGCGTCTGTGCGGCTGCGGGCAGGGCCAAGGCCAGCGCTGCGGCCAGCAGCAGTGCCGACGGACGAAATGTCGTTGTGATTTGGCGCAGGGTATTCATGATCTGATTCTTCATTTCTTGCCCGCCGGTGCAGAGGTTTCGTGGCTGATCAGCCATTTGTCGCCGACCTTGGTGAATTCCAGCGTCTTGCGCGTCGCCGCCGGGAGCATGTTGTCGTCGTGATCCTGCACGAACTCGGCAGTTGCGCGATCCAGCCCGTTGGGCCGGACCTTCAGGTCCTGAAGATCGACCGGTACGTTGCCCTTCTGTGCGAAACGCTCCTTCCGGGCATTCGCCCACTCCGCCCGGCTGATGCCGCCGTCTGGCGTGAAGGTCGGTGCGTAAAGCCGTTCATAGGCGGCGAAGTCCTTCCTGGCGGCAATGGCTGCCCACAACCTGACCTGCTGGACCACCTCCTTCATCGGTCCGGTGGCTTCCGGCTGGGCAACGGCGGTCTGCGCTTGCACAGTGGCAGGCTGGGCCTGCGGCAGCGCATAGCTTGTCCGGTTGGCTTCGAGCAGCGCGAGCGCCCGGGCATTCAGTGCCTCGCGGTCGATCGGCGCGACACCGACCGGCTGCGCGGCGCACGACTCAGCAGCGCCAACGGTACTCAACTGGCCAGGATCGGGCGCCTCGACATCGAGCTTCTTCAGCTCCAGAAACTCGAGCAGCGTGCCCATGCCGGCATAGGTACGCAGGTAGGCAAGCGATAGATCCATATCGGCATTGATCGCCGCGCGACGGGCGGACAGCAGCTCGTTCTCGGTATCAAGCAAGTCGAGCAGCGTGCGCTGACCGACGTTGAACTGATCGCGATAGGCGTCGCGGGTTTTCTCGACGAGACCAACCTGGATATTGAGGAAGGAAACCTGTTCGCGCAGGCGGGTGACATCGTTGTAGGCGATCGAAAGAGTCTGTCGCGTATCGCGGCAAGCCTTGTCGCGCAGATCGACCGCCAGGTACTTGCGTTCGGTGTATTGCCGTTCGCGGGCACGGTCCGAACCGCCGTTGAAGAGGTTATAGGTGAGCACCACCTCGGCGACGTTATTGACGCGGTCGCCGATGACTCCTTGGTAGTTCTCGGTATTGTCGGCACGCGCCCGGAAATCCAGACGTGGCATGTACGCAGCGCGACGGACGGCGATGTCGTAATCGGCGGCTTCAATATTTTCCTGGGCGGCCAGCAATGCCGGGTTTTTGGTAAACAGCTTTTCGAGCGCGGCCTTCTGGCTGACCGGCAGGGCACGGCCAATCAGCCCCGGTGAAAAGATGACTTCGGGTGGCTGGCTATTGACGATGCGCTGGTAGCGCGCCGTGACGTCATGCAGGTTGGCGGTTTCGGTGGTCAGGTTGACTTCGGCCAGCGCCAGACGGCTGGCAGCCTGCTCCAGATCGACGCGGCGACCAACACCGGACTGGGTGCGGCGCAGCAGCTGTTCGAAGGTGGCGCGGTGCTGAACGTAGTTGTCCTCTGCGAGATTGACCAGGAAACGGTAGCGGATCACGTCGAGGTAGGCACGCGCAGCCTCGAGCGCGATGGTCTCGGAAGCATCGAGCAGTTCGTAGTAACGCACCAGTTGGGCTTTGCCGAGGCGCTTGACCTCGTTACTCGTGGCAAAGCCGTCGAAAATCATCTGGTTGAGGCTGACCAGCCAGCCGTTGCGGTCGTAGTAGCCCTCTTGCGTCAACTTGGAGCCACTGATAAGCGGCTGCTTAAGGTATTCGCGACCGGTACCGGCGATCAGATCAACCTTGGGCAGGAAACCACCGCTCGCGACATCGACTTCATTGACCGAAGCCTTGAAGTTGTGCCACTTGGCAACCACCTCTGGATTATTCAACACTGCTTTCTGGGCAATTTCTCGCAGCGTCGCAAACTGTTGCTCGGCGCTCGGCGCCACGGCATCTTCTGCCACGCCGAGCACCGGAAATGCCGCAACGATCAGGACTGAAAGGATTTTTTTCGGATTCATTACCACTGACTTTATGAAGGTTTGGCGAATTATAACTAAGCCACCCCATTGAAAATGTGGAATATTCCGCACCTGTACCCAATTTCGGTGCGGAACGCGATCTGCCATCAAGGGGTTTGCAGCGCCTATAATCCAGATTCGTTTCGACCAAGCGATTCATCCATGGCAACAGAAATCGAACTCAAGCTGCACCTGACCCCGCAGGCAGCGCGGCAATTGCCGGCGCATCCGCTGCTCGCCGGCATCAAGGCGCAACGCCAGCACCTGCTGAACACCTATTACGACACGCCGGCCCTGGAACTGAACACGCGCCGCATCGCCATGCGCTTTCGCAAGAAGGGCTGGCAGTGGCTGCTCACCGTCAAATCTGCCGAGCCGGCCAGCGGCGGCCTTGCCTTGCGCAGCGAATGGGAAACTCCGGCCCATCCCGGCCAATTCGACTTCAGCCACGTCGAAAACCCGGAACTCAAGGCTTTCCTCGACAATGCGGTACCGCAACTGCAGCCGATATTCACCACCGATTTCCGGCGCACGCTCTGGCACGTGCCGTTTGGTGAATCTGTGATCGAATTGGGCGTCGACCGCGGCAATGTCCAAAGCGCCGGTCGCAAGATGCCGATCTGCGAAGTCGAACTCGAACTGATCAGCGGCAATATCGCCGACCTCTTCGGCCTCACCCGTCAACTGCAAGCCACGCTCGACCTGCACCCGGCCATCGCCAGCAAGGCCGAGCGCGGCTACGCGCTGTTCGCCGACCTGCCGGAAAGGCCGTTCAAGGCCAAGGCCGCCACGCTTGACGCCACACTGACACCGGTGGCGGCCTTTCGCAGCATCGCCCTCGGCTGCCTCGAACACTACCAGCGCAACGAACGCGGCCTGATCGCCAGCAAGGACCCTGAATACGTCCATCAGGCCCGCGTCGCGCTGCGCCGCCTGCGCTCGGCGCTCAAACTCTTCGCCCCGATGCTGCCGCCCGATTTCGTCGCCGCCTACGGACAGACCTGGCAAACGCTCGCCAGCGCCCTCGGCGACACGCGTAACTGGGATGTCTTCGTCACCGAAACGCTGCCGCCCATCCTTGAAGCGTTCCCCCGCCACCGCGACGCCCTGCGCCTGCAACGTGAAGGCACCCGCCGCGCCCGCCAGGCCCGCGCCGCGCTGACGCACCTGGTCGCGCTACCCGAATACCCGCGCCTGATCGTCGAATTCACCGCCGACATCTACGCCCTGCAGGACCAGTTGCCGCTCGATCTCGAAACCTTCGCCCGCCAGCGCCTCAAGGCACGCGCCAAACAGGCCCGCCGCCTCGCCGAGCGCCACCCGGAACTCGAACCCGAAGAACGCCACCGCATGCGCATCTCATTCAAGAAACTGCGCTACGCCGTCGAGTTCTTCGCTCCCCTGCTCCCGCTCGGGCGCCTCAAAGCCTACCTGCAGGCGCTTTCCCGGCTACAGGACGAGCTCGGCCTGGTCAACGACCACGTCACCGCCCAGGCGCTGCTCGACGAAGCCCTGCAAAACCGCCCGCCCGGCCCCATCCACGGCTGGATTGCAGGGCGGC
>CAZGPO010000147.1:0-6087 GCA_964527745.1 uncultured Dechloromonas sp. | reverse complement strand
GATGCCGAGCGCGTCGAGCAGGGCGAGATGGTCGCGGGCGTGTGTTTCCATCGTGTAATTGGAGTAGTCGGCGGCCGGTTCGGGCTTGTCGGAGTCGCCGCAGCCGCGCCATTCGGCGGCGATGACGCGGATGTTCGCCGGCAGCAGCGGCATGGCGAGGGCGAGCCAGTGGGCGCAACCGAGATTGCCATGGACGGCGAGGACGACGTTGTCGCCGCTGCCGTACTCGATGTAGCTCAGGGAAATGTCTCCGACCTGGATGCGCGGCATGTCTGTCTCCTCCGGTAATGTCCAATGCATTATAGATTGCTCCCCGGCGAAGGTGCTACATTGGTTGGCGAGGAGCAAGAACATGGAATTCAGACAACGCAGCGTACAGTGTGCAGGCCCGTCCGGCCTGCATCGCATGGCTTATACCGAGTGGGGCGATCCGCGAAATTCCCGGGTTCTGGTCTGCGTGCATGCGCTGACCCGCAACTGCCGCGATTTCGATTTTCTGGCCCGGGCCATGGCGTCGCATTACCGTGTCGTCTGCCCGGATATCGCCGGGCGCGGCCTCAGCGACTGGCTGAAGGATCCGTCAGGCTACGCGATTCCGAATTACGTCGCCGATGTCGTCACGCTGATCGCCCGCCTCGATGTCGAGATGGTGGATTGGGTCGGCATCTCGATGGGCGGGCTGATCGGCATGGCGCTGGCCAGCATGGACAAGACGCCGGTGCGCCGCTTGGTGGTGAGCGACGTCGGGCCGGAAATCACGCCGGAATCGATCCAGCGCATCGCCACCTACGTCGGCACCGATCCGCGCTGGGCGAGTTTTGACGAGGCGCTGGCGTATATCCGGGTGGTCAGCGCGCCGTTCGGCCAACTCACAGACGAGCAATGGCGCCATCTGACCGAACATTGCGTGCGTCAGGATGCCGACGGCGGCTGGCGCTTCCGCTACGATCCGAAGGTGGCCGAGCCGTTCAAGGCGGCCTTTTCCGGCGAGCCGATCGACCTGTGGCCGATCTACGAGCGCATCACCTGCCCGACGCTGGTCGTGCGCGGTGCCGAATCCGACCTGCTGACGCGTGAAACCTGGCAGCGGATGAGCAGTTGCGGTCCACGCGCAAAACTGGCCGAAATTCCCGGGGTCGGCCATGCGCCGATGTTCCTTGCAGATGACCAGATCGCCGTCGCCCGCGACTTCCTGCTCGCTGCATGAAGCACCTCGTCGTTGGCGGCCGGCGCCTCGAATATGTCGATCATCCGGCGCACCGGGCGGGGTTGCCGGTCATCCTGATGCTGCATGAAGGACTCGGCTGCGTTGCGATGTGGCGGCATTTCCCGGAACGGGTGGCGGCGACCACAGGCTGTCGGGTGGTCGCCTGGTCGCGCGCCGGCTATGGGCACTCGCAGCCTTGCGCGGAAGCGCGCACGCCGCGCTACATGCATCGCGAGGCGCGCGAAGCGCTGCCGGCCCTGCTGACGGAACTGGGCATCGAACGGCCGCTGCTGTTCGGGCACAGCGACGGCGCCAGCATCGCGCTGATCTTCGCCGGCTCCTTCCCGGAAGTACCGGCGGGTGTGATCGCCATGGCCCCGCACGAGTTCGTCGAGGAAGAAACGCTGGCCGGCATTTCGGCCGCCAAAGCGGCGTGGACCGCAACTGACCTGCCGCACAAGCTGGCCCGCCATCATGCCGACGCGCCACGCGTGTTCGCCGAGTGGAACGACACTTGGCTCTCGCCGCCCTTCCGCGACTGGAACATCGAGGAATATCTGCCGACGATCCGCTGCCCGGTACTGGCGATTCAGGGCGAGGACGACGAGTACGCGACGATGCGCCAGATCGACATCATCGCCGAACAGGTGCCCGACACCATGCTGCTGAAGCTGTCCCACTGCGGCCATTCGCCGCACCGTGACCAACCGGCGCTGGTGCTCTGGGCGGCCGATACCTTCGTCAGACGGGTCGCGGGCCGGCCGTAGGGTAGGGAATTCCCATAAGATTTGTAGCGTTTGGCTGATGACTGTAATCAGTCGGTCAGCACCCTGCCAACTGCGGCCGCTCAGCAGTTCGCCCGAAACCAGACGCTCAAAGAGTGTAAATTGCATGCCAAGTATTGGTACAGTTGCGAACTGTCCGATTTCTCCAAAGGCGCAAGATGCCGAATAACGGCACCTCAACTGCGATCAGCGCTCTGGCGAGGCTTTCCGGCTGTGCTGTATTTCAGGATATTGGACATTTTTGAATTAGACCCCAGCGGTCACGCACAACATGCCCCCGCCCAAGAAAGACGTCGAGCGCCACTACTTCGAGCGATTTCGAACGCTCCTGCAGCCGTTTCCCGAAGGCACTGTCGCGTCTACAGAGGAGCCCGACTTCTTAGTGGCTGGGTCCGCCCGAACGATCGGCATCGAGTTGACGGAGTTGCATCGGGGGACGCCACCCGACCAAGTTCCGCTTCAGGCAACAGAGGCCATGAGACATCGGGTTGCCGCTCACGCTCAGGAACTCTACGTGCAGGCAGGACATCCACCTGTCCGTTGCACGATCTTCATGCGTGACTTCCACATTCAAAAGAGCGAGGTCGAACCGTTGGCTGCGGCCATCGTTGGTATCGCACTACGCAACTTGCCACATCCGAATTCATCCACCCACGAAGACTACGACTGGGTCAATCGGCACTACTTCCCCGAGATCATCAACTCGATCAGCGTGCATCGGCTCGAGGTCATCACCGAGAGTCATTTCACTTGCCCCGGAGCGACTTGGGTCCCAACATTGTCTTCTGCAGACATTGAACGCACACTTGCTGCCAAGGAGGGGAAGTACGCTGCATATCGCCAGCGCTGCGACGAAGCTTGGCTGCTCATTAACGCTGACATTGGCTCGATGTCCACCTGGTTTGACTTCCAGGAAGGAGCTATTGTCGGCCCGTTCAATACAAGCTTCGATCGCGTCTTTGTCATGCGTCACTTCGGTCAAGCTCTCCATGAACTACCAGTTGCCAGGCCGACCAGGGTCCAATCCCTCGCTTGAGCGACCAGCTACGGCAGGCGCCTGCCGATACTTTCCATCTTCATTGACACCAGCGTTCTACGCGAGTACGTTGGATCGCCTGCGCAGTCAGAGAAATCGTCCTCCGGCTGTGTTCGCTTTGCCCGATTGCTTGTGGAATGTCTGACAAGGGGTGAAGCCGGACGATATTCGGTGTCGTGAACCTGATTGCGGGGTGCGTTCATGCAAGTGACTGCGGCAGAGATTTGGCATGCCCTCAATCAGGGCGAATTCCGCTTCTTCTATCAACCGAAAGTGTCGTTCCTGACCGGGCAGGTCAGCGGCGCGGAAGCGTTGATCCGCTGGCAGCGGGACGAGCGGACGATCGTCCCGCCCGACGCCTTCATCCCCGTGGCGCTCGCCCATGGCCTGGTGCCGGAGATCACGCAATCCATGTTTCCCCGGCTGGTGGAGGATTTCCAGCGCATTCGCGGGGTCAATGCGGCGACGACGGTGGCGCTCAACGTTACCGCGCAGGATCTCGATACGCCACGCCTGCTGGCGCTCGTGCGCGCTGCTGTGGCAGGTGGCTCGATCAGCAGCAGCCAGCTGGAAATCGAGATTACCGAGTCGGAGACGGTCTCCGGCAGCGAGATGACGACCAGCAGTCTCCATGCTCTGATCGGTGAAGGCGTGCAGCTTTCCATGGACGATTACGGGACCGGATATTCTTCGCTGGACAGCCTCAATCGCCTGCCCTTCGATGCGATCAAGATGGACCAGAGCTTCGTGCTGCGCATGCTCAGTTCGCCCAAGAGCGCCACGCTGGTCAAGGCCAGCGTGGCCATGGCGCAGATGCTGGGCCTCAAGACGGTGATCGAGGGAATCGAGACGGAGGGCGTATACAACACGCTGATCCATTGCGGTTGCCATGAAGGGCAGGGCTACTGGATCAGCCCGCCGCTTGCTCCGGACGATTATCTTGCCTTTCTCAACGCCGGCAATCGCTGGCCGGCGTCACCGGTCGGCATGCTGCGCATGGCCCAGCTCAGCCATACCTGGCAGAAGACGCTGCTGGTGGACGCCGTATTCGCCTATATCAAGAGCGAGAAAAGGGGTGATCTCAACTTGAAAGGCTTGCATACCGGCCATGCCGAGTGTGCGCTCGGGCACTGGCATTGCGGATTGGGCAAGGCCTTCGCCGGGGATCCGGACTACGAATCACTCGATGTGCCGCATCGCGCCATGCATGACATTTGCGAAACGATCTTCTCGGTCATCGATACCGAGTTCAGCCTCGCGCAGTTGAAGGGGATGCTGGACGAACTGACCGATAACTCGAATCGCGTCACCGCATCGCTGCAACGCCTCGAGGCGCGCCTGCTCATGGAGGAACTTGGGCGGGGGCGCGGGCATTGAGGGCCAGGGTTGGCGGGCTCCGGTGCGCCGGGCGTCGGCCACTTAAGTCGGGCGGGCGCGGATTGCGGCCATTACGGAAGCAGGCGCTGCCGTTTACGCGGCCCGCCTTGAATTAGACTGCAATTTGCAGTTGTGCAATATCCAGCAGCAGGAACCGGGCATAGCGGTCATCGTCACGACTGCCATCGTCGCTGACGATAATGAGTTGCTGCCGGCCGTCGATTACCGCCGAACTCACGCCTTCGGCGTGTTCGAAGCCTGCCAGGCCGGGCACGGTGATCCGGCGCGCTTCCTCGCCGTGCCGACCGCTCCAGAACCAGAGCTGAAATTGCACCCGCTCGCGCGCCACCGGGCCGCTGATCAACACATATCCAGCAAGCGACGGAACGTACGCCATGCCACGCAACCCGTTACCGCCCAGACCGAACGTGTCGAGCACCGGCGAAATGCGTGGCGATTCGCCCGTCTCGAAAATGGTGACAGGATTCACGAGGCTGGCAATGATCGCGCGGCCATTCACCAGCGGACTGCGAAACCCGACCAGCAAGCGGCTGAGATCGGGAGCAAGCTCCAGCGCCTCGACATTGAGCCCGTCGCCACCCTTGACATCGCCAATCGCAGCCGCTGCCGCCAGTTCCGGATGGGTCGCAACCAGCGCCGCCTTCAGTCCCTTGACCACCCTTGGCTCGCTGACATGATTGCCGTCGATGCGGAAGCGCACCAGCTTGTCGCGCGCTTTCTTCTCGTCGCCGTCGCCATCGCGCGAATGCGAGGTGATCGCATAGACGTGGCCCGCCGCATCAAGCGCGAGTCCCTCCAGATCGTCCAGCTTCCAGAACGCGTCGTTGCCCTCGAACCAGCGCGGGGTAAGCGCGCGACTGCTCACCGTCCCGTCGGCTGCGATGTCGGCCAGGCTGAGCGGATGGCCAACCTCGTCTTCGACGATCAAGAAGCGACCATCGGGCAACTGCTGGATAGCCGAGGGTTCGTAAAGGCCGGTGAGGCTTTGGAAGGCGGGCGGTGTGGATTGGTTGCCTTCTGCGAGCAATTCCTGGCAACCGCTGTCATTGACCTCGGTCTTGGATCTTTTCAGGTTGGCCAGCCGCTCCCGGATGGATTTGGCCAAAAACTCGCGGCTGACTGTTTGCCAGGCAAAGGACAGGGTCAGCCACCAATCCTGGGCGCTGATCTTGGTTGAACTGAGGTTTTGGTGGACCATCTCAGCCAGGAATTCACGTCCCTTGGTGTTGATTTTATACACCGTGCGAGGCGGATTGTTGCCTTCGGTGACCTGCTCGCCGCGGATGTGATGAGAGGCGTCCAGATCCTGCAGGGCTTTGTAGATCGAAGGCAGCTTGATCCCGGCCCAGACGGGCAGACCGAATCTTTCGGTCACGTGCCCGATCTGATATCCGTACATTGGCGCCCGGTTCAGAAAACCAAGCACCACCAGTTTTGGTTTGGACATTACCTTGCTCCTTTAACTGCTATTATCTAGCCAACTATTATACGATATAATAGTCAGTATAATAATACAGCCGTTTTTGGCAAGATATATTTTCAACTCTTCGCTCCGGTCCCGTAAAAGCCGCTTGACAGAATGCCGCCTCATTCAAAGCTGAACCTTAAATTTCATCCAAGGACCTGACGATGGATAAACGACCCTCCTGGCAGCAATATTT
>CAZGPO010000146.1:0-6088 GCA_964527745.1 uncultured Dechloromonas sp. | reverse complement strand
CAGCCGGATCGCCGCGCCGACATCGAAGTCATCGGCACCAAGTAACACGCCGAGCATCATCAAAAACCCCGCTCTCGCGGGGTTTTTTTTCGCTTACTTCATCAGGAAAGCCGCCATGTTCCCGTTCATTCGCCTTATCGCCGCCGTCTCGCTGGCAATGACCATGGGCACGCAGGCAATCGCCGACGCCAGCCGCCCGCGGGTCGGGCTCGTGCTCGGCGGCGGCGGAGCCCGCGGCGCGGCACATATCGGGGTACTGGAAGTCCTCGAGGAGCTGAAGATACCTGTCGACTGCATCGCCGGTACCAGCATGGGTGCGCTGGTCGCCGGCGCCTACGCATCCGGCGTGACGCCGGCGGAGATGCGCGAGGAGATGGCAGAAGCGGACTGGAACGACATGTTCACCGACATCCCGGACTTTTCCGATGTCAATTACCGCCACAAGCAGGTCTTGCGCAACTTCATTCCAGCTTCCGAAATCGGCGTGACCAGCGACGGAGTCAGATTCCCGCCGGGCGTCGTCGATGGCGTCAAGATCAAGTTGTTCTTCAACCGCCTGGTCGGCGCCGGCAAGGACGAACGCGTTATCGAAAAACTGCCGCTGCCGCTGTCGATCATCGCCACCAATATCGGGAACGGGCAGCGCGTCGTTCTGCGCGAGGGCAGCCTGACCTCGGCGATGCGCGCCAGCATGTCGGTGCCTGGTCTGCTGTCGCCGATCGTGCTGGACGGCCGCAAACTGGTCGATGGCGGCCTCGTCGACAACGTGCCGATCGGCGAAGCGCGCGAACGCTGCAACGCCGACATCGTGATCGCAGTCAACGTCGGCTCGCCGCTGATGGACGCCGACCGGGTCGGCTCCTTGCTCACCATCTCGGCGCAGATGGTCAACATCCTCACCGAGCAGAACGTGACCCGATCCCTGGCCACCCTGAAGCCGACCGATATCCTGATCCAGCCCGACCTAGGCACGATCTCGTCCACCGATTTCAGCCGCAATGGCGAAGCCGCCGACCGCGGTCGGGCGGCGGCCGAGGCCGTCCGTTCCCAACTGGTCAGGCTCGGCACCGACGAAACCCGGTATGCCGAATGGCGCGAACCGATCAACCGGCGCAACAAGCCGGCACTGACCGTGGATGAAATCGAAATTGCCGGCCTCGAGCGGGTCAACCCGGCGATGGTCGAGCGCCAATTGACCGTCAGAACCGGCGAGCCGTTGGCCAACTCCAACATCGACAACGACGTTCTGCGCATCTATGGCGACGGTTTTTACCAGAGCGTCGATTACCAGCTACTCAATTACCGCGACCGCAACCTCCTGCGCGTCCTGCCGGTCGAAAAGAGCTGGGGACCCGACTACCTGCGCTTCGCCCTCAATCTGGAAACCGACAGCAATCAGGGATCCAGCTTCAGTTTGCGGGCGGCCTATCAAAAGACGCTGATCAACGAACTCGGCGCCGAATTTCTGGCTACCGTCGGCATCGGCAGCAACGTGATCGGCGGACTGAACTTCTATCAGCCGCTGGATCCGGCACAACGTTTCTTCGTCGAGGCCGGACTGAATTACAACCGGGGGCCGCTGGACATTTATCAGGACAATTCGCGCACCGCCCAGTACACAAACTCGATTACCGAATTCGGCCTCTGGGCCGGCACCAACATCGGGATACTGGGCCAGGCGAAGATCGGCTGGATCGAGCAGAAGCGCAGCTTCGAACGGGATATCGGCTCGCTGGCGTTGCCCGATTTCGACACCCGCTATTCCGGCTGGAAGGCATCGCTCTCCCTTGACCAGAGGAACCGGCTCCACTTCGCCACCCGGGGCTGGTTGGCCAGAGTCGAATATTTCGATTCGAGCGAGGCGGGATACTCGCGGGCCGACGCCGATCTGGGCGGTGCGTTCTCGCTTGGCAATACGGTGTTCACCGGCCGCGCCACCTATGCCGGTTCGATCGACGGCCCCCTCCCGTTCTACGACGCCGCCAAGCTGGGCGGCTTCCTGCACATGAGTGCATTCGCCCGCGGGCAGATTCTCGGCGACGACATCAGCTATGCCAGCCTCCGCGCCGAGCAGATCATCGGCACCTTCCCGATCGGCCTGCGCGGCGATATCCGGCTCGGGGTCGTCCTCGAAGGTGCGCATGTCGGCAAGTTTTACACGGAGACGAACCTTGCCGGCACCGACATCCTCAATTCCGCCGCCGTCTATATGGGCGGCGAAACCCCCCTCGGGCCGGCCTATCTCGGCTTCGGCTACTCAACCAGCGGCGCCTCGAATTTCTTCCTGTCGATCGGCATCCAGTAGCCGATGCGGCGTATGCAGTTCGCTGGCATAATCGGTCTTTTACGAAGGAGTAATACCCAATGAAAACCCGTTCCCTGTTGCTCGCCGCACTGATTGGCGTCCTGCCTGCCCTGACGGTCGCCCAGGACGCGCCGAAGGCCGCTACCATCATCGAAAAGGAAAAGGGTGCCGTCACCTTCGGCGAAACCGTCGAACTGCAGGGCATCATCACCGCCATCGACAAAAACACGCGCGCGGTCACCATCAAGGGCGGATCGGGTAACGAACTGACGATAACCGCCGGCCCGCAGGTCAAAAATTTCAGGAAGATCAAGGTCGGCGATCTGGTGACGCTGAATTACGTTGCTGCGCTTGGCCTCGAACTGAAAAAAGGTGGCGGCCGGTTGCGCGAACGCATCGAATCCGAGCAGTCTGCCGCAGCCAAGCCCGGCGAAAAACCGAGTGGCGGTGTGCTGCGCACGGTCAAGGTCATCGCCGACGTGATGGCCGTCGATGCCGCTGCCGGCTCGATCACCCTGCGCGGCCCGCAACGCAGCATCGACCTGACGGTCAAGGACAAGGAACTGCTGAAAGACATCCGGGTGGGCGACCAGATCGCTGCCACTTACGAGGAAGCGGTCGTTGTTGCGATCACCCCGACGCCGCCCCCCGCTCCGGAAGCAGCCTCGGCCCCCACTCAACAATAATTTCCAGGAAGGAATTGCCATGGCCGGAAAACTTCTTGCCCTGATCGGCGGCTGGCTGCTGCTGTCCGGTATCGCATTCGCCCAGATCAACATCAACACCGCCAGCCGGGACGAGCTGGACAGCCTCAAAGGCATCGGCCCGAGCAAGGCACAGGCGATTGTCGACTATCGGCACAAGAACGGCCCGTTCAAGTCGGTCGACGATCTGGAGAACGTTCCCGGGATTGGTCCGGCAACCCTCAAGGACATCCGTGGCAGCGTCATGGTCAGCGGCATGACACGCTCCATGCCCGCCGCTGCCCAGCCCGCTTCACCCAAGGCGCAGCCGCATCCGGCAAGGCCGGCTGCCACCCCGATGCCAGCCCCGGCGCGTCCCGCCATGCCCTCCGCCGCAAAGCCAGCCACGCCGGCGGCCCCTGCCGCTCCGGCAGCAGCCCCCACCCGTCCCGCCGAACCAGCCAGACCCGCGCCGGCAGTTCCCGCGAAACCCGCGATGCCGGTGACCCCCGCCAAGCCGGCGACCCCTGCGGTTTCGGCACCGGCGCCGGCAAGACCGGCGCAACCAGCCCAACCGGCGCGCCCACCCGCCAACTGACCAGGCCGGCTTGACCGATCGCCTGACCCTCTGCGCCACCGCTCGCCTCGCCCAGACCCTGCGCGGCGAGGCGCCCGACGGCCTCGAGGTCTGGCCAACGCGACGGGCGCTGACCGTCGGGCAATGGCTGGGCAGCCTGGCCGACGAGGCGCTGCTCGGCGGCATTGCCGACCTGCCCACTCCGCTCGACCCCTTTGCCGAACGCCTGCTCTGGGAAAAAATCATCGCCGCCTCGCTGACCGAAGCGGCACCGCTCTTCGACATTCAGGGCATGGCAGCGTCGGCCGCCGAGGCGCATGCCCTGTCGCGCCTGTGGAACATCCGGCCGGGTGGTGCGCTGCTGGCCGACGAAGCCCGACTTTTTGCCGGTTGGCAGCGGGATTTTGACAAGCACTGCAAGGCCGCCGGTTGGTGCGATGCGACCACCTTCCAGCAGCAAGTGATCAACCTGATCACCACCGGCCATTTCGCCTTGCCCGCCGCCATCGTCTTCGCCGGTTTCGACCGCCTGAGCCCGCTCGAAAAGACGCTGGGCGCGGCACTGACCGGTCGCGGTGTCGCCATTGAAAATGCGGCCGATTTCGTCGTCGACCGCGCCCCGCAGGAAGTACCCTTGGGGTGCAACAGCTTGCACAGAGCCCTTCCTTGCGCCGACGTCGCTGCCGAATGCGCGGCCATCACAGTCTGGGCCGCCGGGCAGCTGGCCGCCAATCCGGAATGCCGGCTCGGCATCGTCGCCCCCGACCTGTCCAGCGTCCGCGACCAACTCGAATTCATGCTCGACGACGCATTACACCCGGCATTCATTCGCCCCGATGGCGCCGAGGCAGCGCGTTGCTTCAACTTCTCGCTGGGCCGCACGCTGGCCGAGCAACCGTTGATTCGGGTCGCCCTCGACCTGTTGGCGCTCGGCAGCGGGCGCGCCAAGGTCGAACAAAGCCGGCTCTCGGTGCTGCTGCTCGGCGGCGGCTGGTCAGCCAGCATCGCCGAAGCCGACGGCCGCGCCCGGCTCGACGCCGCAATGCGCCGCGACCTGCCCTACTTCACGACCTTGCCGGCGCTGATCCGGCTCGCCGGGCGCCTGGCAGAAACCGGGACGCCCTTGTGCCCGCTGAGCATTGCGGCGTTGCAAGCCTTTGTCAACGCAACGGACAGCGCGCCCAAAAGGCTGTTACCGGACAAATGGCGCGCCGTATTCCACAAGGCGCTGCAGGCGGTCGGCTGGCCTGGCGACCGCACGCTGTCGAGCCACGAGTTCCAGGCCCGTCGCGCCTTCGCCGATGTCGTCGACGGCTTCGCCCGGCTCGACGCGCTGCTCGGTCCGCTGTCGCTCAACGAAGCCGTGCGTCGCCTGGCGCAACTCTGCCGGCAACGCATCTTCCAGCCGGAAACGCGCGGCCGGCCGGCCATTCAGGTCCTCGGCGTGCTCGAAAGCGCTGGCCTCGAATTCGATGCGCTGTGGGTGATGGGCATGAACGACGATGTCTGGCCGCCACCGCCCCGGCCCAACCCGCTGCTGCCGGCGGAAATGTTGCGCGCGGCTGGCGCGGCACATGCCAGCGCCGAAATAGAACTCGATTTCGCGCAGCGGGTGCATGCCCGGCTGGCGCGAGCGGCACCGGAAGTGACCTTTTCCTGGTCGCGCGCCGACGGCAATCGCGTCTTGCGCCCCAGCCCGCTGATCGCTGGAATTTCCCCGGCCGGACAGGTTCCCGACAAGCTCGCCGTTCTGGCCCGCGCACTGGCCGAGAAATCGGGGCCAGCGCTGGAATTGCTTGACGACGCCGCCGCACCGCCGGTGATGGAAGGCGAGAAGGTGTCGGGCGGCAGCTGGCTGCTGCGCGCCCAGGCAATTTGTCCGGCCTGGGCCTACTACCAGTTCCGGCTCGGGGCCACAGCCATGGAAACACCGGTTGAGGGCCTCGACCCGGCGGCGCGCGGCACGCTGGTGCATGCGGCGCTGGAAGCTTTCTGGCGCACGGCGGGATCGTCGGCGGCACTCGTTGCGCTGGATGAAGCCGCACGCCGACAGCAAATCGACGAGGCAGTCGCCAGGGCGCTGGAAGTCTTCGAGCATGAGCGCCGCACTGTCCTGCCCGCACGTTTCCGCGTGCTGGAGGCAGCACGTCTGGCCAAGTTGCTGGACCTCTGGCTGGACGTCGAAATGCGCCGGGGCGAGTCGTTTTCGGTGATCGCCTGTGAACAGGAAGCCGAGGTGGAGATTGAAGGAATTCGGGTAAAAATGGTCGTTGACCGTATCGACCAGTTAGCCGATGGGCGGCAGGTCATCATCGACTACAAGACAGGCGCCAGCATCGACATCGCAAACTGGGCCGAGCAGCGCATTACCGAGCCGCAGTTGCCAATCTACGCTGCACTGGTCAACGACGAGGTAGCTGCCGTGGTATTTGCCAAGGTGCTGCTCGACAAACCGGGCTTTTCCGGCGTGGCCGATGAAAAAGACATCCTGCCCGGCGTGCAGGGTATAGGCGATGACAAGCA
>CAZGPO010000145.1:0-6103 GCA_964527745.1 uncultured Dechloromonas sp. | reverse complement strand
ACGCATGCCTGACCAGAAGCGCGAGGCGGTCAAGCGCTTCAAGGAACTGAACTTCACCATCGTCGCCGCCGGCGATTCGTACAACGATACCGCGATGCTCGGCGAGGCCCACGGCGGCATCCTGTTCCACCCGCCGGAGAATGTCATCCGCGAGTTTCCGCAGTATCCGGTGGTACTGAATTACGACGACATGCGCCGGGAAATTGACAAGGCGTTTGCGAAAATCGCCTGAGTCCAAGCCCATGCATCGCGACCGCTTCTACACGCTCTCCGCCTCCTGCCCCGACCAGGTCGGCATCATCGCCCGTGTTTCCGGCTTCATTGCCAAGCATGGCGGCTGGATTCTCGAATCGAGTTTCCACTCCGACGTGCTGACCGGGCGCTATTTCATGCGTATCGAGATCAAGGCGGATTCGCTGCCATTGCTGCTCGCCGAATTCCGCGAACGCTTCGGCCGCGAGGTCGGAGAACCGCTGTCGATGGACTGGCGGATCAACGACAGCGCGGTCAAGAAACGCGTCGTCGTCCTCGTCTCGAAGCAGGAGCATTGTCTCTATGACCTGCTGGCGCGGTGGCAGGCGAAGGAACTCGATATCGAGATTCCCTGCGTCATCTCCAACCACGATACCTTCCGCGGCTTCGTCGAGTGGCACGGCATCCCCTTCCATCATGTGTCGGTGACTAGCGAAAACAAGACGGCCGCCTATGCCGAGATCCAGCGCATCTTCGACGACGTGCGCGGCGATTCGATGGTCCTCGCCCGCTACATGCAGATTCTCTCACCAGAACTGTGCGCCGCGCTGGCCGGTCGCATCATCAACATCCACCACTCGTTCCTGCCCAGTTTCGCCGGTGCCAAACCCTATCACCAGGCCCATCAACGCGGCGTCAAGCTGATCGGCGCAACCTGTCACTACGTCACCTCCGAGCTCGATGCCGGCCCGATCATCGAGCAGGACGTCATCCGCATCGACCATGCCGATTCTCCGGAGGACATGGTGCGCTACGGCAAGGACATCGAGAAGACCGTGCTCGCCCGCGGCCTGCGCTACCACCTCGAAGACCGGGTGCTGGTGCATGGCAACAAGACGGTGGTTTTCCGCTAGTCGCACCCCAAGGTGTACTGGCTTTATGTCCCAGCACCGGGAACGGTATCCTTTTCGGACGCGGCGCGGTCAACCGGCTTTCCGGGCCGAAAACGGCCAAGGAAGAAAGAATCTGGGCGGCACTGCCCGGCGCGCAACCATTCACGGCAAACCGAGAAATAATTCACAGCGCGGCGATATTTCAGTCACCTGACAACTGGCAAGTGAGGAATATTTCCTGTTGTACTGGATCGGCAGCTTCTAATATGGAGCCAGCTAAAACTGGAATCAATCCATGCCCGACAACCCGCAACCACCCCGCGTTCTGCTCCTCGACTTGCGTCAAAGCAAGCGGGCGGCGCTGCCGGCGTTGGCCGGGCTGGCGGTGGTCAATCCCAATCCGTGCAGCGGTAGCGACGACGGCGGTTGCGAGGAAGCTAATACGGCGCTGGCCGTGCTGGTGGCGATCGACGGGGAGGCGGCCTACACCGACTGGCAGCAACGCTTTCATCCGATGTGCCCGAGCGGCTTCCCGCACGTCGTCCTGCTCGACCCCTGGGATCCGGTGCTGGCCCGGCAAATTATCCGTAGCGATGCGGCGGACTGCTGCGCCATGGATGATCTCGAGCGCATCGAACTGATCGTCGCGCGCCTTCAGCACAAGCCACGCATGGCCTGCGGGGAAACGCTCCTGTCCGCCCAGCTCGCCCATCTTCTCCGCCTGCAGGCGACCGTCGATACCCTGCCGATCCCCATTTTCATCAAGGATCGCGAGCGCCGTTATATCTCCTGCAACAATGCCTTCGCGGAGCATCTCGGCCTGTCGCCCGCCGAGATCATCGGCAAGTCGGTATATGACATCGCTTCGCCGGAAATGGCTTCGATCTACGACCGCTCGGATATCGAACACCTGGCGCAGGGCGGAACGCAAACCTACGAATCACGGGTTCGCTATGCCAACGGCAATGTCCATGACGTGGTTTTCCACAAGGCGGTCTTCCTCGATTTGAACGGCCAACCGGACGGCATCGTTGGCGCGATGCTGGACATTTCGGAGCGCAAGGCGCTCGAGCGCCGTCTGGAAGTTCTCGCGGCAACCGATTTCCTGACCGGCGCCTACAACCTCCGTACCTTCCACGATCTCGGGCGCCACGAGTTGTCACGGCAGGCACGCAATAATGGCGAGCTGACGCTGGTCGTCATCGATCTCGACCACTTCAAGGAAATCAACGACCGCCTCGGACACGCAGCCGGCGACGATGCGCTGCGCCAGTTCGTCGCCGTCGTCATCGAGAATCTGCGCCATCAGGATATCTTCGCGCGCGCCGGCGGTGACGAGTTCCGCCTGCTGCTGCCCGATACCTCACCGGCCGGCGCTCACCTCGTCGCCGAGCGGATTCGCAGTGCGGTGAACCAGATCACGATACGCAGCCCGCGTGGCGAGGCCAGGCTCTCGGTCAGTTGCGGCATCGCCCGCTGTCACCCTGGCGACGAAAGCCTCGACCAGGCCACCATGATGGCCGACGATGCGCTCTATCAGGCCAAGGCGGCCGGACGCAACTGCATCCATCCGGTGCCCGAACAAGGCTGGTTCCCTGGCTTTGCAACGTAAGGCCGGGTCTCGCGTCCAGCCAGGCCGGCGCGGCTAGAGTCCGTCGCTGATCGCGACACCGGCACCAATGGTGGTCTGGTTCCAGTTGTAGTCGACCAGGCTTTCGCCGTAACCGGAAAAGACCTGCACATAGCCGCGCAGCGGGCCAAACAGTGGCGGCGAGAACCAGCCGGCTTCGACAGAACCCTTGCCGGTGGCCAGATTGCCGCGGACCGAAGCCGAGAAACTGTTGCCGCGCCAGCGATAAAGCGCGCTGAGCTTGCCGTAGCCGTAGTAATCAGTGATGTCGGGATTGTCGTCCTTGTCCGAATCTTCCGGCAGGCGGTACCAGACCGTACCGAACAACGCGAGGTTTTCGCGCTCGACACCGAACTCGGCGAAAAGTCTGTCCCAACTGCGCGACAAGCCATTGTTGGTGCCGTTGGTGATCAGGTCGGAGCGACCGTTCGACTGGTGGTTGTAACCAAAATTCAGCAGTTTCCAGTTGAAGCCGCCGCCGAGGTCCACACCCGGCCGGTAACTGACGAACAGTTCCGGCATGTAATTGTTCTCGCGGAACGGACGCGAGGTGTCACCGTTGTACAACTGCCACTGGCTTTGTTGGGTGTAGGCGGCCCACAGACCCCAGCGCCGGTCGTCGGTGGTCCACAGACGCGCCTTGAAGCTGATCTGGAATTTCGCCTCGGTACTGCTGAGTTCGGACTCGGACTGACTGGTGCCCTGAACCAAAGACAGGTAAGGCGCATTGTTGACATTGTCGGTATAGCGTCCGAACAGCAGGTAGTTCGCGTTGTGGAAACGGATATCGAAGGGGGCCGAGGCGGGATCGAAACCCCAGGCATTGTCGATCATCGAGACCGTCGTCGTCGGCGCCGTTCCGCCGCTTTCGGCCTGTCTGGTAGCGTCGACCGCAGCAGGCGGCGCCGCACTGGCAGTCGCGACCGTGGCAGGGGCTGCGGCTGTAGTTCCCCTGGGCGCCTCCGCTGCACGGCCGCTGACCGCGTCGTAGCAGGCCAGACGCTCCATGCTGGCCGCGATGGCATGACAGTCGGCGGTGCTGGCCGGGGCTGCCTGGACCAGCGTGGCACCAGCGCCGCCCATGGCAGCGAGGAAGAGCGCGCCGGTGCGCGCGCCGGGTTTGATCATGTTCATGTTATTTTTCCAGTGCAATACGAGGGTAATCGCGGGTTGTCGACTAAGTTCAGGCGCGAATTGTGACACAGGGCGCCACCCGGAGCGGGAAAAGTCGAACTCCGCCCACCTTGGCACAAGACAAAAAAAGAGCACCCGAAGGTGCCCAGAAGGAGAGAGATTCCGGATTCATCGAAGCCGAAGGCCGGGATCGGACCCAGCCTTCGGTTTCGTGGTCAGTGGTGATAGGCAGTCTCGCCGTGCGAGGTGACATCGAGACCTTCACGCTCTTCGTCTGCCGGCACGCGCAGCCCGATGACAATATCGACCAGCTTGAAGGCGACGATCGAAACCACGCCGGACCAGACGATGACGGTGCCGACACCCCACAACTGGGCGATCACCTGCGTGGTCATGTCGAAGTCGCCGACCTTGTTGGCCACGTAGTCATAGACACCCGTGCCACCGAGGGCAGGATCGACGAAGACACCGGTCAGGATGGCTCCGAGGATACCGCCGACGCCGTGGATGCCGAAGACGTCGAGCGAGTCATCGGCTCCGAGGAGCTTCTTGAGGCCATTGACACCCCACAGGCAGACCACGCCAGCCAGCAAGCCGATGATGATGGCGCCCATGACACCGACGAAGCCGGCCGCCGGAGTGATCGCCACGAGTCCTGCAACCGCACCGGACGCGGCACCCAGCATCGAAGGCTTGCCCTTGAAGATCCATTCGGCGAACATCCAGGACAACGCTGCACAAGCCGTTGCAACCCAGGTGTTGACCATCGCCAGTGCAGCACCGCCGGATGCTTCGAGTGCCGAACCGGCGTTGAAACCGAACCAGCCAAACCACAGCAGGGAAGCACCGATCATCGTGAAGGTCAGCGAGTGCGGATCCATGGCGACGGTGCCCAGACCGGTCCGCTTGCCGACCATGTAGGCGCCGACCAGGCCGGCGATGGCGGCGTTGATATGCACCACGGTACCGCCCGCGAAGTCGAGCGCGCCCTTCTGGAACAGGAAGCCTGCCGTCGCGCCGGCCGCTTCTGCCGCAGCGGCATCGGTGTAGGCATCCGGACCCGCCCAGTACCAGACCATGTGGGCCATCGGGATGTAGGACAGCGTGAACCAGATCACCATGAAGACCAGAATCGCGGAGAACTTGGCACGTTCGGCGAAGGCGCCGACGATCAGGCCACAGGTAATCGCCGCAAAGGCGCCCTGGAAGATCACGAAGGCCAATTCCGATATGACCACACCCTTGGAGAAGGTCGCGCCGACCGAATCCGGCGTCACGCCCTTCAGGAAGAGCTTGTCGAGCACGCCGAAGAACGCGTTGCCTTCGGTAAATGCCGCCGAGTAGCCATATACCACCCACAACACGGTAATCAGCGAGAAGATCGTGAATACCTGCATGAGGACTGAAAGCATGTTCTTTGAGCGGACAAGTCCGCCGTAGAACAAGGCCAGGCCGGGGATCGACATCAGGATGACCAGGGCCGCACAGACCATGATCCAGGCGTTGTCACCCTTGTTGACGACCGGCGCCGGGGCAGCTGCTGGTGCAGCCTCGGCCGTCATGCCGCTCATTCCGGCCATACCTGCCATGCCGGACATTCCCGTCGGTGCGGCCACGGCGGTCGCCGCCGGAGCTACCGTTGTTTCTTCGGCCCAGGCCGGGGCGCCGAAAGCGACGGCGCCGACCAGTGCCAGCAATGCGAAAACGTGTTTCATGATTCGCTCCTTAAAGGGCATCGGTACCGGTTTCGCCGGTACGGATACGAACAACTTGTTCGAGGTCGAAAACGAAGATCTTGCCGTCGCCGATCTTGCCGGTGCTGGCCGATTTTTCGATGGCTTCGATGACCTGTTCGACCTGATCGGTCCGGACAGCAGCCTCGATTTTTACCTTGGGCAGGAAATCGACGACATATTCGGCACCCCGGTACAACTCGGTGTGCCCCTTTTGCCGTCCGAAGCCTTTCACTTCAGTGACCGTGACACCCTGCACGCCGATGGCGGACAGCGCCTCACGCACTTCGTCAAGCTTGAACGGCTTGATGATGGCAGTAACGAATTTCATGAGTTTTCCCCTAAAAATTAGGCTGGCTCGCCATTGCCGGCCGGTTTGCCGGCAACGGCCGAGCGATCTCGATCAGAACGACTTGGAAAGGGACAGCACGCCATACGCGCCACCGGCATTGATGTTCTTGTTGCCAAGATTGCCAGAAGAATCCAGGCTGTTGGTGAAGCAGTAGAACTGGCCCTGGCTG
>CAZGPO010000144.1:0-6146 GCA_964527745.1 uncultured Dechloromonas sp. | reverse complement strand
ACTTCAAGCGGGTCAATGACTCGCTCGGCCACAGCCTTGGCGACGAACTGCTGTGTGCCGTGGCCCGGCGTCTCGAGACGGTTCTGCGCAAGGTCGATACGCTGGCCCGCCTCGGTGGCGACGAGTTCATCATTGCGCTGCCCGGCGTGCACACCTCGGGCGCCGCTGAAGTCGCGTGCCGCCTGCTCGATGTCTGCGCCACGCCGTATACGATCGGTGGTCATGATCTGGCCATGACGCCATCGCTGGGAATCAGTCTTTATCCGGTCGACGGCAGGGATTTCGAGACGCTGTTGCGCAACGCCGATGCGGCCATGTACAAGGCCAAGGAAGCGGGGCGCAACGCCTTCCGCTTCTATTCGAGCGAGATGAACGTGGCAACGCTCAAACATCTGCTGATGGAAAGCGGTCTGCGCCGCGGCTTGGTGGCGCGCGAGTTCGTTCTGCACTACCAGCCGCTGGTCCACAGCGAAAGCGGCGCGACAATCGGTGTCGAGGCACTGATTCGCTGGCAGAATCCGGAAGTCGGGCTGATTCCGCCGGATCAGTTCATCCATGTCGCCGAAGATATCGGGCTGATCAATCCGATCGGCGACTGGGTATTGCGCGAAGCCTGCCGCCAGCTGCGCGCCTGGCAGGATGCCGGCCTGCCGCCGCTGGTCGTCGCGGTCAATGTGTCGCCGCAACAGTTCCGCCAGACGAACTTCGTCGACAGCGTAGCCAGTGCGCTGGCGCTATCCGGCCTCGATGCACGTTTCCTCGAACTGGAGTTGACCGAGCGCACGGTGATGCACGATGCCGAACTGAACCTCGACACGCTGGCGGCGCTCAACCGGATGGGCGTCGAACTGTCACTCGATGATTTCGGGACCGGTTATTCGTCGCTCGCTTATCTCAAGCGCTTCCCGGTTGGCAAACTCAAGATCGACCGTTCCTTCGTCCGCGACCTGGAAGTCGACCCGGACGACCGGGCGATCGCCTCGACCATCCTCAGTATGGGCCGCAGCCTGCGTCTCAAGGTGCTGGCCGAAGGGGTGGAAACCCGCGAACAGTATGCCATCCTGCGCAGCATGGGCTGCGAGTTGGTGCAGGGCTACCATTTCAGCAGACCATTGCCGCCCGATGAGCTGGTCGAATTTCTCAAGAATAATCCATTCGTAGGCAAGGAGTAGTTTATGGAATCCAGCGTCATCAAGGTCGGCGGCATGAGCTGCCAGGGTTGTGTCAAGAACATCACCGGCGTGCTGACTGCCTTGCCCGGGGTGGCGACGGCCGAAGTCTCGCTTGAAGACGGTGAGGCAAGGGTTTCGTTCGATCCGCAGGTCGTTGCCCGCAGTGCGCTGATCGCGGCCATCGAGGATGCCGGCTTCGATGCCGAATGAGTTAAGATCGCCGCAAGACAATCAAAAGAGAACAACCGTGTCAGAAGCGCAGGTCAGACTTACCCAGCTAACCCACGGGGGCGGTGGGGGCTGCAAGGTCGCCCCTGACATCCTCCAGAAAATACTTTCCGGCATCAAGCCGGGCATCGTCCCGCCGCAGTTGCTGATCGGCAAGGATAATAGCGACGATGCGGCGGTCTATCAGATCAGCGCTCAGCAGGCGATCATCGCGGCGACCAATTTCTTCACGCCGATCGTCGATGATCCCTTCGATTTCGGACGCATCGCGGCGACGACCGCGATTTCCAATATCTACGCGATGGGCGGCACGCCGCTGTTCGCGCTGGCGCTGGTTGGCATGCCGGTCAATGTCCTGCCGCTCGAAACCATCGGCCGGATACTCGAAGGTGGCGAGGCGGTTTGCCGGCTGGCCAGCATACCTGTTGCCGGCGGCCATACGATCGATTCTCTGGAGCCGATCTACGGTCTGGTGGTCATCGGCCTAGTCAATCCCGAACACCTCAAGCGCAATGCCGCTGCCCTTCCGGGCGATCGGCTGATCCTCGGCAAGCCGCTCGGTGTCGGCGTTTACAGCAATGCGCTGAAACGCGGCGACCTGAGCACCGCCGACTACCAGTCCATGCTCGCCAGCACCACCCAGCTCAATACCCCGGGGCCGGTACTTGCCTGCCTCGACGGCGTCCATGCCGTCACCGACGTTACCGGTTTCGGGCTGCTCGGCCACCTGCTCGGCATGTGCAAGGGCAGCAAGGCCAAGGCGAAAGTGGATTTTGCGGCGCTCCCCAAACTTGGCAAGGCGATGGAAATGATCGGTGCCGGTTTCAAGACCGGCGCTTCGTTACGCAACTGGCGAAGCTTCGGCAAGGATGTGAAACTGGCCAAGACGCTCGGTGATAACGAGCGAACGCTGCTCACCGATCCGCAGACTTCGGGCGGCCTGCTGGTTTCCTGTTCGCCGGAAACGGTGACCGAGGTTCTGTCGATTTTCTTGCAGCAGGGTTTTTCGCACGTTTCGGTGATCGGCGAAGTCATCAAGGGCAAACCTTCGATCGAGGTTATCTGAGCCTGGAGAAAATGCCATGACACGGTCTGGTCAGTATTGCGCCTCGCCACTCTGCTGATGGCCACACTGACCTCCGGTTCGCCGAGCCAGCCGAACCGCAGGCTTCGGGGAAGAACTGGAGCATGATTCGTTCCGGTTTCCCGGAGTGTGAGATGGGGGCGAAGCCGGATCGCGACTGCGTTCAGGCTGCTGCCGCGCACAGCTCCATACACGACGGGTGCGGATGCTTGGCGTGGGCTTCGCGCAGGCATGCGCGGGCACAGGAGGCGCAGCGTCCGCATTCGCTGCCGACGCCGAGTTCGCGGCGCAAGTCTTTCAAGGTTCGCGCGCCGCCTGCGGCAGCCTCGCGAATCTGGCGCTCAGTCACTGCGTTGCAGACGCAGACGTACATGAAAAGCCTCCGTGAAAGATCGGGAAATGTTTAATGAGAACAATTCTTATTTTATAAGAATGCGAATGGTTGTCAATAAGATTGATCCAGGTTTCAGTCGCTGCCTGGCTCGATGTGCGCCTGCAGGTAGTTTGGCAGGCTGACATTCCCGATCAGACTGTGCTGCGTTTCCAGCCAGTCGATCGCTTCCTCGCAATGTTCGAGCAGATCTTCCAGCAGGTCACGGCTGACGTAATCCTGCAGTTCCTCGCACAGGGCAATGCTTTCCACTAGCAGCGGGCGCTGGATATCGCGCTCGTAGGTCAGGTCGCCGTTCAGGCATTCAACGACATCCTCACCGATCAGCAGCTTGCCGAGGTTCTGCAGGTTGGGCAGGCCTTCGAGAAAGAGCACGCGCTCGATGATCTCGTCGGCTTCCTTCATGACGCGGATCGATTGCTTGTACTGGTAGTCGTTGAGTTTTTCGAGGCCCCAGTTGCGGAACATGCGGGCGTGCAGGAAATACTGATTGATTGCGGTCAACTCGTTTTTCAGCACTTTATTCAGTGCCGCGATGACCTTTTTGTCGCCTTTCATGGTTCGCCCCTTACGCCGCGCCAGCGGAGCCGATCTGGCTCTGCTGGTAGTTTTCGAGGCCGACCTGGTCGATCAGGCGCAACTGTTTTTCGAGATAGTAGGCGTGGTCCATCTCGGTGTCTTCGAGCTGAATGCCGAGCATGTCGCGGCTGACGTAATCCTGCGCGAGTTCGCAGGCGGCCATCGCTTTCTTCAGTTCCCCGACCACCTTGTATTCGACGGCGAGGTCGGATTTCAGCATTTCCGGCACTGTCTTGCCGACTTTGAGCGCTTCGCGCTTGGCGAGATTCGGTTTGCCTTCGAGGAAGAGGATGCGCTGGATCAGGGCGCGCGCGTGCTCACGTTCGTGGTCGGATTCGTGCAGCGCTTTTTCGGCCAGTTGGGAAAAGCCCATGTCGGCGTACATTTCGCCGTGGATCAGATACTGGTCGACGGCGGTCAGTTCGCCGGCCAGCAGGTCGTTGAGGATGTCGATGATTTTCTTGTCGCCCTTCATGGGGTTCTCCCGGGGTTGGTGAAAATGGCGGGCAGGATGCGTCAGGCCTTTTCTACCCAGATATGACGTGCGACAGCATGTTCGAGCGCCAGTTCCACTTCGTCGGCGAGAATGACGGTCATCGGCCGCTGTTGCAGCACCTTGAGCGGGCGCGATTCGGCCAGCCCGTAGGCGGTCAGTTGCTCGCGCTGCAGGGCGTCGATTTCATCCCCGAATGCCGCGAGGCGGACTTCCTTGCCCGGCGGGATGAAGGCGAGCGGCAGGCGGGCGTCGTGTTTCGGGCTCATGTCAGGACCACAAGGCGCGCAGCGCGATGTTGAACAGGCCGCCGACGAGGAAGGCGAAGGGTACGATCACCGCGACCATGGCGGCTGCGACTTTCAGGCCCTGTTCCTTGACCATCATCATCAGGCTGGCAAAGCAGGGAATGAACAGGGTGATCGTGATCATGCCGACCACGGCCTGGATTGGCGACAGCGTGTGGGCCATGGCGAACAGGCCGGTGGCACCGAAGTCGCGGCGCAGGAAGCCCATGACGAAGGCGGCGCTGGCTTCCGGCGGTAGCCCGAGCCAGCCGGAAACCAGCGGTTCGCCGATGCGGATGATGCCGGGCAGGGCGCCGGTCTTGTCGAGGATGAACATGATCAGCGTGCCGAGCAGGAACAGCGGGATGACCTCGATCAGGTACCACTTGAGGCGCCCACCGGTTTTCTTGAGCACGTTGCCAAGGATCGGCAGGCGCATCGGGGGCAGTTCGGTGACCAGCGGGATGCGCCGGCCGGGGATCAGTTTGGCGGCGAGGAAGCCCGACAGGAGCAGAACGCCGATCATCGCCAGCACCCAGATCAGCACTGCGCTGAATGAAACGCCGCCCAGCATGCCGAGAACAACGCCGAGCTGCGCCGAGCAGGGAATGGCCAGCGCGAGCAGAAAAATGGTGATCAGCCTTTCGCGAGGGCTGTGCAGGATGCGTGTGGTCAGCGTCGCCATCGTCACGCAGCCGAGGCCGAGCACCATCGGCAGCACGGCGCGCCCGTTGAGGCCGATCAGCGCGAACAGCCGGTTGGCGATGACGGTCAGGCGCGGCAGGTAGCCGGAATCCTCGAGCACGCCGAAGGCGAAGAAGAAGGTGCTGACGATGGGCAGGATCAGCGCCAGCGCGTAGGTCATGCCCATGGTCCACAGGCCGTACTGGCCGACCAGCAACTCGGCGATCCACGGGGTCGTGATCGAATTGTTGACGAAATCACTGACCGCAGGGTTGAGGATCCCTTCGAAGAAGTCTTTTTCCATCAGCCCGACCAGCGTCGTGGCGCCAAAGACGCCGACGAACTGGTAAACCAGATAGAGCATGGCGAGCAAGATCGGGACCCCCCACAGCGGGTCGACGACGTACTGGCCGATGCGCTGGGCGAGCAGTGGGCTGCTGCGCAGGGCGCGCTGGATGACGGCGGTGGTCAGCACGTCGGCGGCCTGCGTGCGCTCGCGCGCCAGCAGGGACGGCAGCTTGCTCTCGGCGCGCCGGCCTGCCTGCTCGCGCAGCGCTTCGAGCAGGATGTAGTCGGCGCCGACATGTTCGCTCAGCCAGGTGCTGACTTCCGGATCGCCGCCGAGGTAGAGAATGGCCAGCCCGCGCGCCGCCAGATACGGATGCGGGGCAAGGCGGGTGATGATTTCTGCAGCCCGTGCGATGTCGGCCTCGATTTCGCGGTCATAGCGCAGCAGCGCTTGCGGCGGACTGGCCTCGGGTAGACTGCCGATCAGCTCGGCGACGCCTTCGCCGCCGGTTGCTACCGTGGCCAGGACCGGGATGCCGAGATCCTTGGCCAGTGCCGGCAGATCGACGGTGACGCCGCGTGCTGCGGCTTCGTCGTGCATGTTGAGCGCCAGTACCATCGGCACGCCGAGTTCGGCGAGCAGCGCGGTCAACGTCAGGGTGCGGCGCAGGTTCTTGGCGTCGCCGACCTGGACCAGGCAGCGCGTCCTTTCTTCGAGCAGGGCGCGCATCGTCGCTCGCTCGTCGTCGCTGCGCGCCGGCAGGGAAAGCACGCCGGGCGTGTCGAGCAGCATCGCCTCGCGGTCGAAGCGGGCGCTGGCGCGCGTGACTTCGACGGTGGTGCCGGGGTAGTTGGAGACGTTGACGTAGGCGCCGGTCAGGCGGTGGAAGAGGACCGATTTGCCGACATTGGGATGGCCAACGAGAAGGATTGCGTTGCT
>CAZGPO010000143.1:0-6176 GCA_964527745.1 uncultured Dechloromonas sp. | reverse complement strand
TTCGTTGGTCGGCCGGATGCGCTGATTTCTTACACGGCAGCATTGGCCGGATAATAGCGCGACCTGTTCGCTTCGCCTGCGGGGGCGAGCGCTAACGGTGTAACATGGCGCCGCAAATTCCTGATCCAAGCTGATGATATTTCTAAATCCATTGCCCGACAGCCCGTCATTGTGGCGACATCTCCGCTCCGCGCTGCTGCTGGCGGGTAGCGCGGGAACCGCCTTCCTGCTCTGGCACCTGGCCGCCGAAACCTGTCCGGAGTGCCTGACATTGCAAGGCTGGCGCGCCTGGCACGATCCTCTCTTGGATTTCGTGCGCAGCAATCCGTTCGCGGCGACGGTGGTTCTGTTCGTGCTGCATGTGCTGCTGGCGATGCTGGCCATGCCCGGCGCATCGCTGCTGATGCTGGTCGCCGGTGCCGGGTTGGGTCCGCTTGCCGGAACGCTGCTTTGTCTGACGGCATGCACGGCCGGCGCCAGCCTGTCGATGCTGGCGGTGCGCCATTTTCTGCAACCCGTGTTGCGACGCAGGATGGGCGCTCGTCTGGCCGGTCTCGAGCGCCGGGTTGCCAGCGATGGCGCCGCCTACCTGTTCAGCCTGCGCCTGTTGCCGGTCATTCCTTTTGCGCTGGTCAATGTGGTCGCCGGGCTGAGCGGCATGAAGGTATGGACCTTCACCTGGATCAGCTTCGTCGGCATGCTGGCCGGCACCTTCGTTTACGTCAATGCCGGTAGCCAACTGGCGGCAATCGAGACGGTCGGTGACCTCTACTCGCCGCGCGCGCTGTTGTCGCTTGCCGCGCTGGCCTTGCTGCCCTGGACGCTCAAGCTGGGGCATCATGTCTGGCAGCGCCGGGTCGGGGCGATCGCATGAGTTCGCCGCGTACGCTCGTTCTCTTCAACTTTGACTGGGACCGGCTTGGTTTTGCCCGCTGGGCGCCCGAGTTTCCGTCGGATTGTGCCGGTTTCGACCTGTTCAGTTTTCCCAGCAATGCGCACCTGGTCAATTTCGATCTCGAACGCTTCGTTGAGCAGCTGGCAAAAAAAGCCGGGCCGGCCGGCTGGCAGGCAGTGACGTCGAACCACGAACAGTTCGGCGCGCTGGCGGCAGCGTTGCTGGCCGAAAAAATGGGCTGGCCGGGGACGCCGGTGAATGCGGTGCTCGCCTGCCAGCACAAGTTCCATGCCCGGCAAGTACTGGAGCAGGTGGCGCCGGAAGCCAATACGCCGTGCTCGCTGCTGGCCTCGCGCTATGGCGAAGCAGTGCCGGAAGACATCGTCTATCCGGTTTTCGTCAAACCGGTCAAAGCGGCTTTTTCGGTGCTGGCGCGGGTGGTGCACAACCGCGACGAACTGATGGCGCTGACCCGGTTCGGCTTCTGGGAACTGTGGGTGATCCGCCATCTGGTCGAGCCATTCGAGCGCGTCGCACAAAAGCGGTTGCCGGCCGCCGGCAGCGCCCATCGCATGTTGCTGGAAACGCCGGTCGAGGCGCTGCAATACAACCTTGATGGCTATGTGTTCGATGGCGAGCTGCGGCCGCTGGGCATCGTCGAATCGGTCATGTATCCCGGTACCCAGGCCTTCATGCGCTTTGGCTACCCGTGCCGGATTCCCGAGGCGGGGCAGGTGCGGGCGCTTGATGTGGCGCGGCGCTTCCTGCAGGCGGTCGGCTTCACGCATGGCCTGTTCAACATGGAGTTTTTCTACGATGCGGCGCACGACCGGCTGACCGTCATCGAATTCAACCCGCGCATGGCGGCGCAGTTTTCCGACCTCTATTTGCGCGTCGACGGCATCGACCTGCACCGTGTCGCGCTGGAGCTGGCCTTTGGCCGCGACCCGGCCCTGCTGCCGCGCAGCGTCCCAACGGCCGGGGCAACGGCCAGCTTCGTCTATCGTCGTTTCGACCCGGCGACTCAGCCGCCGATGCCTTCGCGCACGCGGCAAGCGGCGCTGGCCAGGGCTTTTCCCGATGCCATGCTGTTCAGCTTTCCGAAGGGTCGCGGCCAGATAGCCCGTGACTTCAAATGGCTGGGAAGCTATCGTTACGGCATCCTGCATCTCGGCGGGCGCGATGCGGCCGACCTCGAGGCGCGTTGCCGGGCGGCCAGCGAGTTGCTCGGCTGGCCGGCGCCTTACGCCGGACGTCTGGGCAAAGCCGCCCATGCTCCGGCTGCCAATCCACTGCTTTCCCTGGAGACTTCCTGATGAAAATTCGTTTCTTGCGCGGCTGGTTCCTGATGCTGATTGCGGCCTTCGCGCTGGCCGGTTGCGGCGCCATGTCGGCGCAGAACCCGTCGGGCAAATACACGCCGGTCAATGCCGTGGCCGAGGGCGATGCTGACCGTCTGATGCTGAAAGGGGCCGATGTGGTGGCGTATTTTGTCGATGGCCAATACCTGGCCGGCGACCCGAAATTCAGCAGCCAGTATGAAACGATCACCTTCCGTTTCAGCAGCGCCGAGCACAAGGCCCTGTTCGACAAGGCGCCGACCGACTACCTGCCGCAGTTCGGCGGCTATTGCGCCAACGGCATCGCCTACGCAATTCCCTGGGGCGGCGACGCCAATACCTGGAAGATCATCGACGGCAAGCTGTATATATTCGGTGGCCAGGGCTCCAAGGATGCCTTCGAGCTCGACGAACGAAAGAACCTCGCGTTGGCCGAGAAATACTGGCAGGACGAAATCGAAGGCAGCAACAGCTTCATTCAGCGCGCCTGGCGCCTGGTGGTTCGCGTACCGCACTACAAGAGTGGCGACGAACTGGCCAAGGCCGTGGCGGCCGCCAAGGCGTCCGGTCGATGAACGCACCGCGTCTGCTGCAGATCGCGCATGACGACCCGGCGGCAACGCGGGCCGGGATTTTTTCCGGTTTTTCGGCGTCGACCGCAAGCATCGCGCCCAAGTATTTCTACGATGCGCTGGGTTCGCGGCTGTTCTCGGCGATCACCGACTTGCCGGAGTACTATCCGACGCGCACCGAAGCCGCCATTTTTTCCCGTTATATGACGGAAATGGCCGGGGCGCTGGCGCCGGTCGCCTCGCTGGTCGATCTCGGTGCCGGCAATTGCGAAAAGGCGGCGCGCCTGTTCGACCCGCTGCAGGTGCAGCGTTATGCGGCGATCGATATTTCGGCCGACTATCTGCGTGTTTCCCTGGAACGCCTGCAACGCGAACATCCGGCGATGGAACTGCTCGGCGTCGGCCTCGATTTTTCACATTCCCTGAACCTGCCGGCCGAAGTCGGCGCCGGGCCGCACACGCTGTTCTATCCCGGCTCCAGCATCGGCAATTTCACGCCCGCCGAGGCGCTGGCCTTCCTCCGCCAGGCTCATGCCGCCAGTGCCGGCGGTGCGCTGCTGATCGGCGTCGATCTGGTCAAACCGATCGACGTGCTGGAAACCGCCTACGATGATCCGCTGGGCATCACCGCGGCCTTCAACCGCAATCTGTTGCGCCACCTCAATGCGCTGGTCGGCAGCGATTTCGCGATCGAGGACTGGCGCCATGTCGCCTTCTTCAACACCACTGATTCACGCATCGAAATGCACCTGGAAGCCGTGCGCGAAACCTTGGTGCACTGGCCGGGCGGTGAGCGCCGTTTTGCGGCCGGTGAGCACATCCATACCGAAAACTCTTACAAATGGCAGGCCGACGATTTTGCCGCGCTGCTCGAAGCGGCCGGTTTTTCCCGCCTGCAGCGGTGGACCGACGAGCGCGGCTGGTTCGCCGTTTTCCTCGCCCGGGCCTGAAAATGCGGTTACAGCGCGCAACTGCGAAATCCGGCGTGGATGTCGTTGCGTTCCGGCGTGAAGTAGTTGCGGTAGCGCGGGTGGGCCATGCGCGGCGACGTGGCGAGGCTGGCGCCACGCAGCACGTAGCGTTCGCCGAACCACGGCGCGGAATAATCGCGGTAGGGGTGGGCGACAAAACCGGCAAAGGGCAGAAAACGGCTAGCTGTCCACTCCCAGGACTGGCCCCAGTGAAACCCGGGTTGCGTCAGCGCGGCAGCTTCCCATTCCGTCTCGGTTGGCAAGCGGCGACCAGCCCAGCGGCACCAGGCGTCGGCCTCGAACCAGTTGAGGTGTGTGGCCGGGGCAGCGAGATCCAGTGCCTGCCATTCGCCGAAAAACTTCGCCTGCCACACACCGTTCTCGCAGCGCAGATAGCGCGGCGGGGCATGACCGGTGGCGTCGAGAAAGGGCAGGTAGCGCGCCCAGTTAAGCACTTCGCTGTCGATGGCGAAAGAGGCCAGCGCGACCGGATGGGCGGGCAATTCATTATCGAAGGCAAAGCCGGCTTGGTCATAACCAAGTTGCCAGTTCTGCGCCGGCAGATGCAGTTCGGTACTTTCTGGCAGCGTGGCACGGGCTGGTCGCAGCGTGTCCGGCAAGGGAATGTCGAGCGCCTGTGCCATATAAACGCCGGCTTCGCCGTGCATGTCTTCGTGGAACAGCGCCAGCCGGTAGAAATAAAGCCCGTCGTCGCTTTCCGGCGCATCGGCCAGCAGGGCCAGGGTGTCGGTGAGCACCGCGTCGAGATAGGCGCGCGTCGCCGCCAGATCGGGCAGCGGCAAGGTCCAGCGCACGGTGTGCGCGACCAGGCTGGAGTTGTACCAGCTGTCGGCCTCGGCCAGCCGGCCGGTGGGTCGGGCGTGATCCGGATCAGCCGCGCAACCGAGCGCCCGCTGCCGGTTGCGGGAGATCCAGTAATCCTGGAACCACGCGATATGGCCGGCTTCCCAGCGCGGCGGGTTGAGTTGCGGCGAGTAGGGAATGAGCAGCGCGTCGCCGAGGTGGGCAGCGTAGGCTTCGAGCAGTTCCAGCGTGCGTTGGCGGCTGGCGCGCAGCGCCTCGGCAAGGACGGCACGGCCGCCACTGCGGGCGGCGATGGATGCGCTGTTCATCATGGTCTGGCTCGACAGAATGGTTAAGCGGGAAAGTATGCCTCAAGTCGTCATTGTCAGCCCCGCCTTGCGCGAGGCCAACAACGGCAACTGGCAGACGGCACGACGCTGGCAACGCCACCTGTCACCGGTTTTCCGCACGCGCATCGTCAGGGAATGGCCGGATGCCGACGCGGCCGGCGATCAGGTCATGCTGGCGCTGCACGCCCGGCGTTCGGCCCGGGCCATCGCCGCCTGGCACGCGCGCCGCGGGGCGCACGGACTGGCCGTGGTGCTGACCGGGACTGATCTTTATCGCGATATCCATGTCGATAAAGTTGCACAGGATTCGCTGCGGCGGGCGCAGTTGCTGGTCGTATTGCAGGCCGAGGGGCCGGCCGAATTGCCGCCCGAGTTGCATGAAAAAATTCGCGTGATTTTCCAGTCGACCGCGACAAGGCAGGTTTTGCCCAAATCATCGGCTCGATTGCGCGTCATCGCGGTCGGCCATCTGCGCGCCGAGAAATCACCGGAAACCCTGTTTGAGGCAGCACGCCTGCTGGCCAACGAGCCGGCAATCCATTTCGACCATATCGGCGCTGGGCTCGATCCGGCGCTTGCCGAAGCGGCCCGGGCGACGATGGCCGCCGTGCCGAATTACCGCTGGCTGGGTGGCTTGCCGCATGAGGCAACGCGCCGGCGCATCCAGCGCGCGCATCTGCTGGTGCACCCGAGCCAGATGGAAGGCGGCGCCCATGTCGTCATGGAGGCGATCGCCAGTGGCACGCCGGTGCTGGCTTCGCACATTGCCGGCAACATCGGCATGCTGGGGGCTGATTACGCCGGCTATTTCCCCTGCGGCGGCGCACCGGCGCTGGCCACGCTGCTCCGCCGCTGCTCGGCACGCACCAACGACGATGCCTTGCTGGATACATTGATTGCCCAATGCGCACGGCGCGCACCGCTGTTCGAACCGGCCGCCGAGCGTGCCGCGCTGCACCGGCTGGTCAACGAATTATTGGAAAACTGACGCATGCAAACTGACACTGCACCCATTTTGCGAGACATCGTGCTGATCGGCGGCGGCCACAGCCACGTCGGCGTGCTCCATATGTTCGCCATGAACCCGCTGCCCGGCGCGCGCCTGACGGTGATCTGCACCGATACCGATACGCCGTATTCCGGCATGCTGCCGGGCTACATCGCCGGCCATTACAGCTTCGCCGATGTCCATATCGACCTGCGCCGGCTGGCCGAGTTTGCCGGCGCGCGCTATTACCGCGACG
>CAZGPO010000142.1:0-6176 GCA_964527745.1 uncultured Dechloromonas sp. | reverse complement strand
TCGATGTGCCAGGCGGGCACCATCTTCCTGACGTGCTTGATCACGAAATTGACCAGCCAGCGTTTCGGTACCGGTAGCAAATCGCCAATCTGCGTGGTGATGACATGCTCGACCGGCGTGCGGCCAAGCACCTGCTGCAGGGTTTGGGCGAAGTTTTCGACGATGACGATGGCGCGGGTGCCGGAGTCCTTCAACTGGTGTTCCAGTTCGCGCGGCGTGTACAGCGGATTGACATTGACCACCGTCATCCCGGCGCGCAGGATGCCGAACAGGACTACCGGGTATTGCAGCAGGTTCGGTGACATGACCGCCACGCGCTCGCCTCTGGCCATGCCCGGCAATCCCTGCAGAAAGGCCGCGAAAGCACGCGACTTCCGTTCCAGTTCGGCATAGCTCATCGTGTAGCCGAGGTTGTGGTAGGCCGGCCTGGCGGCGAATTTGCCGAAGAGTTTGTCAAGCAGATCCGGAATTGACTGGAACTGGTCCGGATCGATCTCGGCCGGCATGCCTTGCGGATAGTTCTTGAGCCAGATCCTGTTCATGACGCCCCCTTTGTTGTCTGTCGAACTGTCTATTGCAGCTTACTCCAGATCGATTTCCCCGCCACTTCGATCAGGACTGTTTTCCGAATGGCCTTATGTGAACGAGTTCCGGATCGTCGGCGTGGTCGATCAGGATGCGCCTGACGCGTTCCTGCCAGAGTTCGCCGAACAAGAGGGTGGCCTCGACATCGGCGACGCCGTCGAGGATGGCGCCGAGCAGATTGCCGAGGCGCGGGTCGGCGGGTACCGTTTCCAGCCTCAAAGTGCAGTCGACCGCGACATTCGTGTCCACTCGCGTGAAGACCATGCCATCCACACCGGCGACGCCGAATTGCAGAAGGTTACGCCGGCTGTGGCGCTCGCCCAGCCCCTTGAAACCGCCGGTGCCGGCAGCGCCGGTGAGCAGTCCGGCCACACTGGCGATGACACCGGATACGCCACTTTCGAGTTCCTCGCGGAGTGCAACCTTGATGTTGCCGCGTAGCGGAATCGCGCCGCCGTAAAGTGCCCGTAACGCGCGCACCGTCATCAGCCAGGCGCCGGCGACGGTCGGGCAGGAATGGCCGGCCAGCTTGACGGCATCGGCAAAGCGGTATTCGATCAGCCCGCCTTCTGCGGCGCCAAGCAATTCGGCCAGCGGATCACGCAGCGTGACGGCGGGAATCCGCGCGAAGAATTCGGGAAAGGCCATTTCGATCTCCTGCAGCTACCAGTATGGGCGACCGGTAGCGGCGTGACTTTGATCCCGGTCAGGCGCGCTGAATCAGCTCGACCTTGTAACCGTCCGGGTCTTCGACGAAGGCGATGATGGTCGTGCCGTGCTTCATCGGCCCCGCCTCGCGCACCACCTTGCCGCCGCGCGCCTTGATTCCCGCACAGGCCGCCGCCGCATCCGGCACGGCGAGGGCGATATGGCCATAACCGGTGCCGAGGTCATAGGCCGTGGTATCCCAGTTGTGGGTCAGTTCCAGCACGGCGCCCTCGCTCTCCGGGCCGTAGCCGACGAAGGCGAGCGTGAAGCGGCCCTCGGGGTAATCGGTGCGGCGCAGCAGTTTCATGCCGAGAATTTCGCTATAGAAGGCGATGGAGCGATCGAGATTGCCGACGCGAATCATCGTGTGCAGAATGCGCATGGTTTTTCCTTGAGGTTCACAGTTGCGGAATCTGGCGCGCGAGATGGCGCAGTTCGAGTCGTCGCGCCTGCCAGTCGGGGCAGAGTTGCTCCACCACAGACCAGAAGCGCGGGCTGTGGTTCATTTCCCTGAGGTGCGCCAGTTCATGGCAGACGACGTAATCGACGACCGCCAGCGGCATCAGGATCAGGCGCCAGTTAAGCGAAATGCCTCCGTGATGACTGCAACTACCCCAGCGCGTGCGCGCCGCCGAAATGCGCAATGGCGGCGGTGAAACGCCGAGTCGCGGGGCGTAATTGGCAAGGCGTTCGACAAAAATGGCGCGCGCTTTCTCGCGCAGCGCCTTTTCCAGCACGCTGCGCGCATCAGCCGTCGGCGGCACGAACAAGTGCAGCTTCGGCTCGCTGAACAACCAGCGCTGACGGCTGGCCGGTGTGATCGTTACGGTCAACGGCGATTCAAGGACAAAAATGACGGCGCCGTCGTCGATCGTCAGTTTTTCCGGCGGCGTTCGGTTGCGCCAGTCGGCGAGTTTGTCGAGCACCCATTGGCCGTGCTGGCGAATGAGTATTTCGATATCGCCGATCGGCGCCCGCAAAGGGGCGCCGACGCGCAGGCCGCGCTGGTCGATGGCGAGGCCGATGGTGCGCCGGTGGCTGCGCCGCAACCGGTAGTCGACTTCCTGGCCGGCAATCGCGATGCGGCGCGTCGCTTCAGGCTGTGCCGGTCTTGGCATCCGCGTAGCGGTGTGGAGAAATGCGGCGCATCTCGCCCTCGATCCAGTCTTCGGCGCGCTGATTGACTTCCGCTTCGGAAAGCCCGGTCGCATCGAAAGCCGGGCCGATGCTGATGGTGACGACTCCCGGTTTCTTGATGAAAGCCTGGCGCGGCCAGAGTTCGCCGGAATTGTGAGCGACCGGCACCACCTTGCAGCCAACCTGGGTCGCCAGATAGGCGCCGCCAGCCTTGTAGCGTTTCGTCTGGCCCGGTGCAACGCGCGTGCCTTCGGGAAAAATGATGACGTAGAAGCCCTTCTTCAGGCGCTCGCGCCCCTGCTCGACAACCTGGTCGAGCGCCTGTTTACCGGCTGCACGGTCGATCGAGATCATCTTCATCGCGCCCAGCCCCCAGCCGATCAGCGGTACCCGCAGCAATTCCTTCTTGAGTACGAACACGCAATAAGCACCTTTGGGCACGTAATCCTGGATGGTCATCGTTTCCCACGCCGACTGATGCTTGGACAGGATGACGCAAGGCTCCGGCGGCATGTTCTCCAGGCCGACCACCCGCGGCCTGATGCCGAGCAGGTTCTCGACGCCCCACTGGATGCCGAGGCGCCACAACTTGCCGAAATGGTAGCCCCAGAGGCCGCGCAGAATGATGGCGCCAACGATGACCAGTGGCGCCACCAACAGCGTCCACAGCGCACCCCAGATCGCGAAGAGAACCGAACGCACGACGTTCATTTCTTTTTCGCCTCGAGAATATGGTCGACCGCAGCAGCCAGATCGGCAAAATCCAGCGTTCCTTTGGGCAGCCCGCCAGCTGCCAGCGTTTTTTCACCCTTACCGGTACGCACCAGCAGCGGACGGCAGCCGATCTCGGCGCTCGCCTGCAGGTCGCGCAGCGAATCGCCGATCGCCGGCACACCGTCCAGGGCGACATTCATCGTTTCGGAGATGCGCCTGAACATCCCCGGTTTCGGCTTGCGGCAATTACAGTTCGCTTCGGCGGTGTGCGGGCAGAAATAAATGGCCTCGATCCGCCCGCCAGCGGCGAACAGGGCCTTGTGCATCTTTTCATGGATCGCATTGAGCGTGTCCATGTCGAGAAAACCGCGCCCGATGCCCGACTGGTTGGTCGCCACGACCACCTTGTAGCCGTTCTGATTGAGGCGGGCGATGGCTTCCAGGCTACCGGGAATCGGCTTCCATTCGGCCGGACTCTTGATGAACTGGGCGGAGTCGAAGTTGATGACGCCGTCGCGGTCGAGAATGACGAGTTTGGGCATGGCAGTCTCCCGTAGTTCAGGCGGACAGCTTCGAAATATCCGCCACCTTGTTCATCGCAGCATGCAGCTTGGCGAGCAGGCCGAGGCGGTTGGCGCGCAGGGCCGGATCCTCGGCATTGACCATGACGCCGTCGAAGAAGGCATCGACCGGCGCGCGCAAGGCGGCCAGCGCTTGCAGCGATTCGCTGTAGTCGCCGGTAACGAAGGCGGCATCGGCCTGCGGCACGACGTCGACCAGCGCCGCATGCAGCGCGACTTCGGCCGGCTCCTTGAGCAGCTCGGCATCAACCCAGGCGTCGATGCTGTCTTCGACTTTTTTCAGGATATTGCCGACCCGCTTGTTGGCGGCAGCCAGCGCGGCGGATTCGGGCAGCGCGGCAAAGGCGCGCACAGCGGCGAGGCGCTTGGGAATGTCGCCCAAGCGTTGCGGCCGCTGCGACACGACGGCATCGACCTCCTGCGCGGTATAGCCCTGCTCGCGCAGATTGCCGGCGAGGCGGTCGTAGATGAAGTCGGCAAGCGCAGTTTCGGCTGGCTTGAAGTCGTCGACCGTGGCAAAAATCTCGGTTGTTGCGGTCAACAGCGAATCGACCGGCAAATCGAGGTCGCCTTCGGCCAGCATGCGAATGACGCCCAGCGCGTGGCGGCGCAGTGCGAATGGGTCGCGGTCGCCAGTCGGGATCTGGCCGATGCCGAACATGCCGACCAGCGTTTCCAGCTTGTCGGCCAGTGCGACGACGGTACCGACCTTGCCGCGCGGCAGGCTGTCGCCGGCGAAACGCGGCTTGTAATGGTCCTCGATGGCATCGGCGATGTCGGTGGACAGGCCGTCGTGCAGTGCGTAGTAGCGGCCCATGATGCCCTGCAGCTCGGGGAACTCGCCGACCATGTCGGTCAGCAGGTCGGCCTTGGCCAGCACGGCGGCCTGCTCGGCCTGCAGCGCCAGCACCTCGCCGCCCAGCGACTGGCCGATAGCGCGGGCAATCGCCGCGACGCGTTGCATGCGCTCGCCCTGAGTGCCCAACTTGTTGTGATAGACGACCTTGGCCAGCCCGGCGACACGGCTTTCCAGCGATTTCTTGCGATCCTGGTCGAAGAAGAACTTGGCATCGGCCAGACGCGGGCGAACGACGCGCTCGTTGCCACCGATCACGGCGCTCGGATCGGCCGGACTGATGTTGCTGACGACGAGGAACTTGTTGGTCAGCTTGCCGGCCGCGTTGAGCAGCGGGAAGTACTTCTGGTTCGCCTTCATGGTCAGGATCAGGCATTCCTGCGGTACGGCGAGGAATTCTTCCTCGAACTGGCCAACCAGCACGTTCGGGCGTTCGACCAGCGCAGTGACTTCGTCGAGCAGGGCGTCGTCGTCGATCGGCCGCAGCGGAGCGGAGCCATTTCCGCCGGACTTGGCCGCAGCGGCTTCGAGCTGGCGGACGATTTCGGCACGACGTTCGGCGAAGGACGCGATCACGGCACCATCGGTTGCCAGCCGGGCGGCATATTCGTCGGCATCGGCCAGAACGACCGGATCGATCCTGGCTTCAAAGCGGTGACCATGGGTTTCACGACCTGCGTTCAGGCCGAGCACCGAAACCGGCAGGATCTCGTCACCATGCAGCGCGACCAGACCATGCGCCGGGCGGACGAAATTGACGCTGCTCCAGCCGTCCTGCAACTGGTAGGTCATGACTTTCGGAATCGGCAGCGCGGCCAAAGCGGCTTCCAGCGCCTTTTGCAAGCCTTCGGCCAGCGTCGCGCCCTTGGCCATGCTGTCGTAAAACAGGATGTCGGCCTTGCCGTCGTTCTCGCGTCGCAGGTTCGGCACGCAGGAGGCATCGGCACCCAGCGCGGCCAGCTTCTTCAACAGGGCCGGGGTGGCGTTGCCAGCAGCATCGAGGCCGACGGCGACCGGCATCAGCTTCTGGACAACCGGCTTGTCGGCGGCCACCGCGGCGACCTCGGTGACATGAGCAGCCAGACGGCGCGGCGAGGCAAAAGCGGTGACTTCTGCGGTCAACCCGGATAAACCGGAATTTTTCAAATGTTGGGCCAGGGTCTGGGCGAAGACTTCGCCCAGTTTCTTCAACGCCTTGGGCGGCAGTTCCTCGACGAACAGTTCAACGAGCAGATTCTTGGTTGTCATGTTCAGGCAGCTTTCTTTTCGATCAGGGCGAGGACTTCGCTGGCCCATTCCTTCGGCGCCATCGGGAAGCCGAGGCGGGCGCGGGAGTCGAGGTAGGCCTGGGCGACGGCGCGGGCCAGATTGCGGATGCGACCAATGTAGGCGGCGCGCTCGGTCACCGAAATGGCGCCACGGGCGTCGAGCAGGTTGAAGGTGTGCGCCGCCTTCAGCACCTGTTCGTAGGCGGGCAGCGCCAGTTGGGCGCCCATCAGGTGCTGGGCCTGCTTTTCGTGCGCACCGAAGGCGGTGAACAGGAAGTCGGCGTCGGAATGCTCGAAGTTGTAGGCCGATTGCTCGACTTCGTTCTG
>CAZGPO010000141.1:3303-6221 GCA_964527745.1 uncultured Dechloromonas sp. | reverse complement strand
CTGGATCGGCAGGCGCGAAAGATCGACATCCTTGCCCTCCCAGACGATTTCCTGACACGGCGCGTTCGATACCTTCTTGGGCGCCATGTTGAGCACCTGCTTCAGAATCGGCAGTTTGTCCCAGGCGTCCTTCAGGCCCTTGGGTGGCTCCGGTTCCTTCAGGTAGGCGAGCAGCTTGCCGACTTCGCGCAGGGCCTGCACCGACTCCTCGCCCATGCCGAGCGCCACCCGTTTCGGCGTACCGAACAGGTTGGCCAGCACGGGAATCGTATGACCTTTGGGTTTCTCGAAGAGGATGGCCGGGCCTTCTGCACGCAGCACGCGGTCGCAGATTTCGGTCATTTCGAGGCGGGTATCGACCTCGACGCCGACCCGCTTCAATTCGCCGGTTTTTTCCAGTTGCGACATGAAGTCGCGCAGATCGTGATATTTCATCGGGTCCGATAGGAGAAATGGCAGGCGACGCAGGCCGTCGTCAGATTGGGCAACAAGGCCAGCGCCTTGTCGCGATCGCCGGTTCTGGCCACTGCAGCGAATTCGCTGGCCGCCTGGTGACCATCCATGCCGATGCCGTGCATGGCCGGCGGCATGTACCGGCCGGGCCTGGCGTCGAAAGGCTTGTCGCGATGTTTGCCCATGGCCGAACGACCGAGTTTGGCCTCGGCCACCTCGCCAGCCTCCCTCACCTGACCTGTCGCCATCAGCGACAGCACCTCGTTGAGGGCAACCAGATTCCCCTGCATTTCCTCGACCAGTGCGGCCTGCGCCGGCGCCGGCAACTGGACCAGCTGCCGGCCATCCTCGGCCATCGCGGGAGCAGCGCTCCACATCGTTGCGGTCGACGCCAAAAAAAGGCAAAAAATCGATATTTTCATCCAAGCGTCCTTCCAGAAACCAGAAAATCGACGACGATACCGGCAAAGATCGCCGCGCCGACCCAGTTGTTATGCAGAAAAGCCTTGAAGCAAGCCGCCCGCTCACGACCGCGAATCCATGTGAAATGCAGCCCGAAGATGCCCGCCGCAACCGCCAGCCCGGCGTAAAAGGCCCAGCCCAGATGCAGCGCCCGGCCCATCCAGCCGATGATCAGCAGCATCGCGGCGTAGCAGATCATCACCGCCGCCACATCGAAGCGCCCGAAGGTAATGGCCGAAGTCTTGATGCCGATTTTCAGGTCATCTTCGCGATCGACCATGGCGTATTCGGTGTCGTAGGCGATCGCCCAGAAAACGTTGGCGAGCAGCAGCCACCAGGCTTCGGCCTGTACGCTGCCGAGGTGCGCGGCGTAGGCCATCGGAATCCCGAAACCGAAGGCGACGCCGAGATAGGCTTGCGGCAGGGCGAAAAAGCGTTTGGTAAACGGATAGCTGACGGCGAGAAAAAGCGCCGGCAACGATAGCCAGATCACCAGCGGATTGCCGAGCATCAGTACCAGCGCGAAGGAGCACAGCGAAAGCCCGGCGAAGAGAGCGAGCGCTTCCTTCGTCGACACTTTGCCGGCGGTCAGCGGACGCTCCCTGGTGCGCTCGACATGACGGTCGAAATCGCGGTCGGCGTAATCGTTGATCACACAACCGGCCGAGCGCATCAGCACGGTGCCAAGTATGAACACCCAAACGACGATCCAGTCCGGCTTGCCGAGCGACGACAGCCACAGTGCCCACAGCGTCGGCCACAGCAACAGCAAAATGCCGATCGGCTTGTCGAGCCGCATCAGCTTTTCGTAGAGATCGAGGCGTTCCCTGATCCGGTCGAGTTGCAGTGCCATGATTGAGGATTCTAACCGACTGCCCGGCTACTTCCAGTCGCCGCGCAGGCGCTCGACGATCTGCTGCAGGTGCACCGGTGTCGCCTCGACCGGCACCACCGCCGGCGCGCCGACGACAGCGATCTTTGCGAAAAGCCCGCGGCGGAAGGGGCGCGTCATCGCCGGGCCATTTTTGCGTGAGAAGAAACTGCCCCACAGCCCCTGCAACGCCAGCGGAATGACCGGCACCGGATCGCGTTCGAGGATGCGCATGACGCCCGGGCGGAAGGGGCAGATTTCGCCGTTGTCGGTGATCCGCCCCTCGGGAAAGATGCCGACCAGTTCGCCCTCCCTGAGCGCCGCCGAGACCTCTTCGAAGGCGCGTTCCATCATCGCCGCATCCTCCTTGGCCGGTGCGATCGGTATCGCCCGCCCGTGGCGGAAAATGAACGAGATGATCGGCGTGCGGAAAATGCGGTGATCCATGACGAAGCGGATCGGTCGGGGCGACACGGCCATCAGGATGACCGGATCGACGAAACTGACATGGTTGCAGACGATCAGTGCGGCGCCTTCGTGCGGTATGTGCTCGACGCCGCGCGCCTGAAGGCGGTAGAAAAGATGGATCAGCACCCAGGCGATGAAGCGCAGCAGGAACTCGGGCACCAGACCGTAGATGAATACGGCGACTGCGGCGTTGCAGATGGCAGCGACGGCGAACAGCAGCGGAATCGACAACCCGCCGCCCAGCATTGCCGCCGCCGCAAGGGCGCCGACGACCATGAACAGCGCATTGAGAATATTGTTGGCGGCGATGATGCGCGCGCGCTTCGCCGGATCGCTGCGCAGTTGCACCAGCGCGTTGAGCGGCACGATGAAGAAGCCACCAAACAGGCCGAGCAGCAGAAGATCGGCCAGCACCCGCCAGACACCGGCCTGGCCGATCAGCACGCCGACCGGCGCGGTGCCCGTCACCGGCGTCAGGGCCATTGACGCCAAGGCAAGATCGATTCCGAAAACGGTCAGCCCGATCGACCCTAGCGGCACCAGTCCGATTTCGACGTGGCGTGCCGAGAGCCGCTCACAAAGCAGCGAACCGAAGCCGATGCCAACGGTAAATGTCGCCAGCAGCAGTGTGACTGCCGCCTCGCCGCCACCCAGCACATATTTC
>CAZGPO010000141.1:0-3293 GCA_964527745.1 uncultured Dechloromonas sp. | reverse complement strand
ATTGCACGTACTTTTGGCTCTTTATTAAATAAGTCTTTATAAACTTTTTTTGTTTTTTCTAAAATATAGGAATTAGAATTTGGCAGCAGCAGCGTGACTGCCGCCTCGCCGCCGCCCAGCACATATTTCCCGTAGGCTGGGATCTGGGCCAGAAACAGCGCCCCGTAGAGCCAGAACCAGGAAATACCGAGAATGGACAGGAAGACTGTCCGGTTCTCGCGCGCGAATCCGATATTGCGCCAGGTTTCGGTCAGCGGATTGGGGTTGACCGTCAGTTCCGGTGCCGGCGGCGGCGCGGCGGGAATGCCGCGACTGGCGAGATAGCCGGCCACGGCGACGCCGAGTCCGGCCATGGCGATCCACACCGGCGCGACGCCAGCCCCAGCGAGCAGACCGCCGGACAGGGTGCCGACCAGAATGGCGACGAAGGTGCCGGCCCCGACCTGGGCGTTGCCACCGACCAGTTCCTCCTCCCGCAGATGCTGCGGCAGGATGGCGAACTTGATCGGCCCGAACAGCGTCGACTGCAGGCCGAGCAGGAACAACGCGAAGAGAAGCAGCGCCAGACTGTGCAGCAAGAATCCGGCGATCGCCACTCCCATGATCATGACTTCGAGCACCTTGGTCAGCCGCGCCAGCTTCGCCTTGTCGTACTTGTCGGCGATTTGCCCGGCGGTCGCCGAAAAAAAGAAGAAGGGCAGGATGAACAGGCCGGCAGCCAGATTGGCGAGAATTTCCGGGCGCAGCGAAGTCCACTGCGCCGACTGGAAAGTCACCAGAACGATCAGCGCATTCTTGTACAGGTTGTCGTTGAAGGCGCCGAGGAACTGGGTCAGGAACAGCGGCGCGAAACGCCGCGTGCTCAGCAGCCGGAACTGCCCGCCACCCGATTTTTCAGTACTCTCACTCATTCGCTACCGTATCCGCGTGTCAGAATTGCAACTTGAGAAACGGCATTATCTCCGACATGCTCACATCGCGCTCCGAATATCTTGACCTGCCCGGCATCCGCCTGCATATCCGCCGCTGGGGCCGCCCCGATGCACCCACGCTGTTTTTGCTGCACGGCTGGATGGACGTTTCCGCCTCGTTCCAGTTCGTCGTCGACGAACTCAAACAAGACTGGAACATCGTCGCCCCCGACTGGCGCGGCTTCGGCCCGTCGCAATGGCTCAAGCGACCGTATTTCTTCGCCGAACACCTCGGCGACCTCGAAGCCATCATCGACCGCTACGCGCCGCAAGGCCAGATCATTCTGGTCGGCCACAGCATGGGCGGCATCCTCGCCTGCCTGTACGCCGGGATCCGCCCGCAGCGGGTCGCCAAGGTCGTCACGCTCGAAGGCTTTGGCATCGCCCCGAATCCGCCCGAAATGGCGCCCGAACGCTACGAAAAATGGCTGGAGACGCTGAAAAATCCGCCGCGCATGCACGTCCATGCCGACCGTGACGCCTTCGCCCGGCGCTTGCTGCACAACGACCGCTACCTGACGCCGGAACGCGCCGCCTTTCTCGCCAAGCACCTCGGACGCATCGGCGACGGCGAAAACAAGGCCGGCCAGCGCCGCCACGGCGTCATCTGGAATGGCGACCCCTGGCACAAGGTGCCCGGACCCTACCTGTTCCGCCTGGAGGAATCGATGGCCGTCTGGAAAAAAGTCACCTGCCCGGTGCTCTGGATCGCCGGCCGCGACTCGTGGATCGTCCGCGACTTCGCTACCCGCCCGGGCGACTGGGAAGCGCGCCAGGCCTGTTTTACCGACGTCGACGAACAATGGATCGAGGATACCGACCACATGCTGCATCACGACCAGCCCGCGTCGGTGGCGCGGATGATCGAGGAATTTATCGGCTAAGGCCGTCCAATGCGGTCGACGTGCTTTTTTGGACAAATTCCGGCCGTATCAGCCGCCGGAAACCAGCGCGTCGGGGATCTCGAAGCGCTTATCGCTGCCGAGGCGGACGATGCTGACATCGCCCCGGCGCTCGACTGACAGCACATCGGTGGCATCCGCAGCGACCGGCTTGCCCTTGACGAACAGGATGCGGCGCTTCATTCCCGCGCCCCAGCGCACCTCGACGGTCGCCGTGCCGTCGAAGCCGCGCCGGATGACGAAGACCTCGCATTCCTTCGTCTTGGCAGCGTAGGGCGGCGTGCAGGCGATTTTCGCCGAAGCATGGAAGGGCGTACCGGGAAGCAGCGCATCCCTGGCGGCCTGCGTCGCCGCCAGTGCCTGGCCAGTGACGCCGACGGTCAGCGCGTAATTTGCAGACTCATAGCGGCGCGCGGCATTGCGCATCAGATAGACACGGATACTGTAATCGCCATCCGTTGGCAGAACGCCCGAGAACTGGTTGCCGGACGTGCTGCCGATGAACATCGCGACATCGCCGCTGCCCGGGGGGAGGATGTTGAAATAGCTGGAAGCGTTGCCGGTCTTCATCTCGACGCTCAAGGTCTGCCCGGCGCCGGCGCGCACCTGATAGTCGATGTAGTGATAACCCTTGATCTGGCCCTTGATCACCGTCGAGGTCGTGCCCTTGGTGAACTGGACGGTCTCGCTACGTCGATCCGGGTCGGTGGAGGCTTCAGCACCCGCGAGCGGCTGAACCAAGAGCAATGCGACGGCGATTGCTGGGAGAGTTCTGTTCATTGCTGCATTTTCATGCACCAAGTCTCGTACCTTGGCTGCAACAATGGCGGTCGAAACCGATTAGACTCCATTCGCCAAACTCTCGGCGCGCTCGTTACTGAACTGCCAATATTCCGGTATGCGATCAACAGTGCCGGCTGCTTGGGCACGGCTTGTCCAAGTGTGATTCTCATTCAAAATGGTATCGCCACGCCCTCCAGCAGCAGCCTTTAACCTCTCTGCCACCTCAATAGGTCGAGCCAGATACACACTCGGAAGCTGTCCGATAGCAACCCCCTTAAACTGGACGAAGCACATAACGGTATCGCTTGCGTGCTTTGCCAACCAAAGATCTGCCGCTCGATGATAATTGCGGTCTTTCATATACGATTGTGTAAGTCCCCAACCACCATCTTGGCTGCCTTTTACTGAAACTTTCAGCATTAGCGTTTTCTTGACCACGACCAAATCATATTCTGGTTGGTTTGCCCCGTACTGAACAGATACGTCCCAGCCGCAACGAGCAAATTGTGCTGCCGCTATTGCTTCAGCTGCGGTTGCCACATGCCATTGATTCAATGCGAATCTCCCAATGTAACGATTGAAAACAAAAACCAACCCAACCTCAAGACAGGTCAGATTCCGACTAATCATACTTCAT
>CAZGPO010000140.1:0-6265 GCA_964527745.1 uncultured Dechloromonas sp. | reverse complement strand
CGGGTAGAGGACGCCGAAGGGCTATTCGACGCGCGAGTCGGTGGCGTCGGTCACGTGCGAGACGCGAGCCAGCCCGTCGAAAGCGATGTTGTCCTTGCGCGTATGCTTGCCGAGAATTTTCTGTACCCTGCGGCGCAGATCGTAAGTTTTCTCAAAGTGTTCGGAAAAGCGATTGACGGCAAGCTGCGCCGCATCGACCAGGCGCTTTACCTTGGCCGAACGCTCCAGATCCTCGCTTTCCGTCGCTAGGCGGCGCTTCTCGACTTCGCTCAGGCGGTGGCGCAAGGCGCTGACCAGTGCAGCGCGACGTTCACGGTTGTCGAGCAGGTCCGCTTCCAGATAGGGGTTGCGCTGGACGACCCAGATGTCGCCCAGCACTTCGTAGAGCATGCGCGCCGAGCGACCGGTAACGCGCTCCGAGCGGAGTTCGTCGAGAACCGCCCAGTTGTCGGCGCCAAGCAGGCGGATGACGATTTCGCGATCGGAGAACGACGTGTAGTTGTAGGGAATTTCGCGCAGGCGGGCAGTCATGGGTGCAGCCGGTTTCCTTCAAAGGCCGAATTTTATCTTATTGCAGCGCAGCATGCGGAGGTCGGATAGACCCGGAAATTGCATCGGAGGTTCAATCGGGACGAGCTATCCTGGCGAACAAAAGGCGATTATTGAATTTATATGGGAAAAATATTGAGAAACATTGATATTAGTCAACGCTCATATTTGCTGCATTGCGACATTGTTTCTATACTTCAAGTATCACGAACGCATGTGGGGCTCAACCGCGCATGCGCAATTCCGAGAGGACACACCCGGTCTTCTCTATCTGTTGACCGGACACCCCTCCGGTTGCGCCGTGATGGCTGTCGAGACACCTGCTCTCAAGGCGGACGTTTCGATTGACCGGTGAAGTTTCACTTTTCTGTCATTTCCGGCCCGAATAAACGGAAAGCAGTTAGTGTTTTTTTCGATCACGGTGCGCAATCGTGTATTGCGTTACCAAACAAGGGGTGCGACGGTTTCCATGGAATCAATCGCAAGTCTGGCGGTAGCAGGGGGATTCATGGCGGTACTCGGCGTTGCCTTGGCGGCGCTGCTGGCGTTCGCCAATCGCAAGTTCTTCGTCTTCGAGGACCCGCGTATCGAGCAGGTCGAGGAACTGTTGCCCAAGTCGAATTGCGGCGCCTGCGGCATGCCCGGCTGCCGTGGTTTCGCCGAAAAAGTGGTGACCGGCGATGTCGTGCCGGCGCAATGCACGGTGAGTTCGCCGGAACAGCGCCAGAATATCGCCGACCTGCTCGGCGTAAATGCCGGGAACATCGAAAAGAAGGTTGCGCGCCTGGCATGTGCAGGCGGCAAGCATGTCGCCTTTACCCGCGCCCGTTATGCCGGGCTCAAGACCTGCCGCGCGGCGGCTGTGGTCGGCGGTGGTGGCAAGGAATGCACGTGGGGCTGCCTTGGCCTGGGCGATTGCGAGGTGGTCTGCGAATTCGACGCCCTGCATCTGGATGCGCACGGTCTGCCGGTCGTCGATGCCGACAAGTGTTCGGCCTGCAACGATTGCGTCGAAGTCTGCCCGAAGGGTCTCTTTTCGCTGGAACCGGTCAGTCACCGCCTGTGGATTGCCTGCAAGAACAAGGCCGATGGCGATACCGCCGAGGCTTCCTGCGAAGTGGCGTGCACCGCCTGCGGTAAATGCGTGGCCGACGCGCCGCCCGGCCTGATGCGCCTCGATGGTCAACTGGCGACAGTGGTCTATGAACTGAATGCCTGGGCCACCCAGGGCCCCATCGAACGTTGCCCGACCGGCGCCATCGTCTGGTTCGAAACCCCCAACAAGGCGCTCAAGGGCGCCGCCGCCAAGAAAATACTGCGCCAGGATGCCCTGCCGCAGTTGCACTGAACCCTCAAGGAGCTTGTCATGTTGAAGAAACTGTTCTCGTCCGCTACCAGCACCGGTGAAGCTGCCAGGCAGATCAAATATCCCGGCGTACGCGACGCCGTCGATGGCAATACGGCGGTCATTCATGTCGAGCGCGAAGCTTCCGATGCCGCCGGTGCCTATCCGATCACGCCGTCGACGCAAATGGGCGAGTATTGGGCCGAGGCAGTGGCCCAGGGGCATCTGAATATTTCCGACAAGCCGCTGATTTTCATCGAGCCTGAATCCGAGCATGCCGCCGCCGGCGTCACCGCCGGCATGGCGATGACCGGCTTGCGCGCTACCAATTTTTCGTCGGCGCAAGGCGTCGCCTTCATGCACGAGTCGCTTTACGGTGCAGTCGGCAAGCGCCTGCCCTATGTGCTGAACATGGGCTGCCGCGCGATCACCAAGGCTTCGCTCAACGTACATTGCAGCCACGACGATTATCACTGTGTCGACGATACCGGTTTCATCCAGGTCATGGCCAAGAATGCCACCGAGGCCGCCGACCTCAACCTGATCGGGCGCAAGATTGCCGAAATGTCGCTGACCCCGGCGATCATCGGCCAGGACGGCTTCCTGACCACACACCTGATCGAATCGGCGACCCTGCCGGAACGCGAATTGATCGAGGAGTACGTCGGCAAGCCCGACGACATCATCGACACGCCGACCCCGGCGCAAGTCATGCTCTTCGGTCCGAAACGGCGGCGCGTGCCGGCGATCTGGGACGTCGATACCCCCGTGGTGTCGGGCGTCGTGCAGAATCAGGATGCCTACATGCAGGCCACGGCCGGCCAGCGTCCCTATTTCTTCGATCACATCGAGGCGATTTCCGACAGCTGTTTCGCTGAATACGCCGAACTTACCGGGCGCAGCTACCAGCGCGTGGCGACGTTCAAGGTTGAAGATGCGGATTACGTCATCGTCGGCATGGGTAGCATGATCGTCCAGGCCGAATGTGTTGCCGATTACCTGCGCGAAACGCGCAAGATCAAGGTCGGCGTGGTTAACCTGACCATGTTCCGCCCCTTCCCCGGCGATCTGCTGGGCCGTGTCCTGCGCGGCAAGAAAGGCGTGGTCGTGCTCGAACGGACCGACCAGCCGCTGGCCGAAGACCTGCCGCTGATGCGCGAGGTGCGCGCGACGTTGATCAAGTGCATCGAGAATGGCATGGCGCCGGACGACGAGCGGCCCTTCCCGAGCTACGCCAGCTTTACCACCGGCGACATGCCGCAGCTGTTTTCGGGCTGCTATGGTCTTGGCTCGCGCGACCTGCAGCCGGAAGGCCTGATCGGCGCCATCGAAAACATGTTGCCGGAAGGCACCAAGCGCAAGTTCTTCTACCTTTCCATCGATTTCGAGCGCGACCCGATCAACCCGAAAGACGAGGTGCATCAACAGGACCTGCAGGAGAAATACCCGCAGATCGGGGCATTGGGCATTCGTGGCAGCGAGAATCCCAACCTGCTGCCGAAAGGCGCTATCACCGTGCGCATGCATTCGGTCGGCGGCTGGGGTGCCATCACGACCGGCAAGAACCTGGCGATGACGCTCTACGAACTGCTCGGCTGGGACATCAAGGCCAATCCGAAATATGGCTCCGAAAAGAAGGGACAGCCGACGACCTATTACCTTTCGGCGGCGCCCGAGCCGATCCGCATCAATTGCGAATACACCTTCGTCGATGTCGTGCTGTCGCCCGACCCGAACGTTTTCGGCCACTCCAATCCGCTATCTGGCCTCAAGAAGGGCGGCTACTTCATCATCCAGTCGAATCTCGGCGATGAAACCTGGGCCAGCTTCCCGCTCTGGGCGCAGAAATTCATCGTTGATAACGACATTCATGTTTATTACATCGACGCCTTCCAGGTGGCGCGCGAGGAGGCCGGTTCGGCCGACCTGCAGTTGCGCATGCAGGGCATCGCCTTCCAGGGCGCCTTCTTCGCCGCCAGTCCGACGATGAAGAATGCCGATCTCACCGAGGCCACGCTGTTCGCGGCGATCGAAGCCCAGCTGCAAGCAAAGTTCGGCGGCAAGGGTGCACGCGTGGTGGCCGACAACCTGCGGGTCGTCAAGCGCGGTTTTACCGAATTGACCGAGATCACCGACAAGCAGGTCGGTGTCACGCGCAAGCAGTACGCCAAAAAGGATGGCGGCCTGCCGGTGATGTTGCAGCAACTGCCGGCCGGCGATGGCGGCATTGCCGACATCCATCGTTTCTGGGAACAGACCGGCAATTTCTACATGACCGGCAAGGGTTCCGACAACCTCGTCGATCCCTTCATCGGCACCTCGCTGATGCCGGCGGCCACCGGCGTGTTCCGCGACATGACCGGCATCCGCTTCGAGCACCCGGTCTGGATCGCCGAAAACTGCACCGCCTGCGGCAACTGCTACACCGAATGTCCGGATTCGGCGATTCCGGGTCTGGTCAGTTCCGTGGCCGATATCTTCAACACGGTCATCAACCGCATCGAGACCCAGGGCACGCCGACGCGTTACCTGCGCCGTGCCGCGCGCACCGTGGAAAAGAAACTGCGCGGGCTGATCGCCGGTGACGGCGTCGCCGTACGGCCCCTGATCGACCAGGCGATCGCCGCCACGGTGGCCGAGGCACCCGCTGAAGATCAGGCCAAGATGGCCGCTGAATTCAAGCTGTTCACCGACGATGTTGGTGAATTCGCCTTCGGTACCACCAAGCCGTTCTGGACCCAGAAGGAGAAGAAAGGCAAGGGCAGCGGCGGCCTGTTCTCGATCACCATCAACCCCTACACCTGCAAGGCCTGCGCCCTGTGTGTGACGGTCTGCGAAGACGACGCGCTGAAGATGGTGACGCAGACCGACGAGTCGACCGAGCGCCTGCGCCGCGACTGGAATTTCTGGCTCGACCTGCCGACGACCCCGAAGGAATACAGCCGTATCGACAGCCTCGACGACAAGATCGGTGCGCTGGAAACCCTGCTCCTCGACAAGCACAACTACAACTCGATGAATTGCGGCGACGGCGCCTGTCTCGGCTGCGGCGAAAAGACGGCGATCCACCTGTTCACCTCGACGGTGGCCGCGCTGATGCAGCCGCGCGTCAAGGTCTTCGTCGACAAGATCGACGACCTGATCTCGCGCCTCGAGCAGCACATGCGGATCAAGCTCGCCTCGGCGGTTGACCTGACCGACACCAGCGCCGTCGTGCGTGCCGTCGATGCCACCGGCCAGCACGACCTGACGCTTTCCAATCTGGCGGCCAAGCTCAACGAGAACAAGCCGTCGCAGCTGCTCGACCCGGCCTGGGTCAAGCGCACGGCGCAACTGCTGGAAAAGCTGAAGGACCTCAAGTGGCGCTACCTGGTCGGGCCGACCGGTCGTGGCCGTTCCGAGATGGGCATCATCAACTCGACCGGTTGTACCTCGGTGTGGGGCGCGACCTATCCCTTCCATCCCTATCCGTTCCCGTGGACCTCGCATCTGTTCCAGGATTCGCCGTCGGTGGCGATGGGCATCTTCGAAGGACACATGGCCAAGATGGCCGAGGGTTTCAAGGCGGTGCGCATCGCCGAGAAGGAACTCGCCGGCGACTACCTGCCGGAGCGTGACGACGATTTCTTCCGGCGCTTCACCTGGAGCAAGTTCTCGTCGGACGAATGGCTGCTCTGCCCGCCCGTGGTCAGCCTCGGCGGTGACGGTGCGATGTACGACATCGGCTTCCAGAATCTCTCGCGTGCGCTGATGTCGGGCATGCCGATCAAGATTCTCGTCGTCGATACGCAGGTTTATTCCAACACCGGCGGCCAGGCCTGTACCTCGGGCTTCATCAGCCAGGTATCGGACATGGCGCCCTACGGCGTCGCGCAACGCGGCAAGCAGGAGACGCGCAAGGAAATCTCGCTGATCGGCCTGGCCCACCGCACGTCTTACGTCATGCAGGGCACCATCGCGCATGTCAATCACCTGCTGGAAAGCTACATCGACGGCCTCAACAGCCGCCGTCCGGCGCTCTTCAACATCTACGCCGTCTGCCCGCCGGAACATGGCGTCGGCGACGACAAGAGCGTCGATCAGAGCAAGCTGGCGGTCGAATCGCGCGCCTACCCGCTGTTCCGTTTCGATCCGGATGCCGGCATCACCTTCCACGAAACCGTCAGCCTCGAGGGCAATCCGTCGCTCGATACTGACTGGCCGAGCTACGCGCTGAAATACCACGATGAATCCGGCAACGAGCAGAGCATGAACCTGCCACTGACCTTTGCCGACTTCGCCGCCACCGAGGCGCGTTTCCTCAAGCAGTTCAAGAAGGCGCCGCCGGAGACCTGGAACGACAACATGGTCATGCTGGCCGATTTCCTGCAA
>CAZGPO010000139.1:2698-6267 GCA_964527745.1 uncultured Dechloromonas sp. | reverse complement strand
TGGCCACGAGGATCAGCTTCATGAACGAACTCGCCAACCTCGCCGAAGTGCTTGGTGCCGACATCGAGATGGTTCGTCAGGGCATCGGCTCCGACCCGCGCATCGGCTACCACTTCCTCTATCCCGGCTGCGGCTACGGCGGTTCCTGCTTCCCCAAGGACGTCAAGGCGCTGATCAAAACCGCCGCCGACGATGCCGGCATGACGCTCAAGGTGCTGAGCGCCGTCGAGGAAGCCAACGATGCCCAGAAACACGTCCTGAGCGGCAAGATCAGGGGTCGTTTTGACGACCTCGCGGGCAAGCATTTCGCGCTCTGGGGCCTGGCCTTCAAGCCCAATACCGACGACATGCGTGACGCGCCGAGCCGTGCGCTGATCGCCGACCTGTTCGCCGCCGGCGCCACGGTCACCGCCTACGACCCGGTCGCCATGCACGAGACGCAGCGCATCTTCGGCGACGACCCGCGCCTCAAGTATGCCGAGAGCCCGATGGGCGCGCTCGCCGATGCCGATGCCCTGGTCATCGTTACCGAATGGAAGGAATTCCGCAGCCCGGACTTCGCGGCGATCAAACAGACCCTGAAGAATCCGGTGATCTTCGACGGGCGCAACCTCTATGACCCGAAACTGGTGCGCAGCAGCGGCATCGAGTACTTTGCCATCGGGCGCTGAGAATCATGCTCGACAAGTTGAAGAACGTCCGTCTGCTGGTGGTTGGCGACGTCATGCTCGACCGTTACTGGTTCGGCGAGGTCAGCCGGATTTCGCCGGAAGCGCCGGTGCCGGTGGTCAAGGTCGAGCGCATCGAGGAACGCCTGGGCGGTGCTGCCAACGTCGCCCGTAACGCGCTGGCGCTTGGCGCGCGGACGGCGCTGCTGTCGGTGGTCGGTGATGACGAGGCCGGGCGCAGCCTGTCCCGCCTGTTGGCCGAAAGTGAAATTGATGCTGGTTTGCACGTCGACCGTGACATCGATACGACAGTCAAGCTGCGTGTCATCGGGCGCCAGCAGCAGTTGCTGCGCATCGATTTCGAGACCCTGCCGTCGCACGAAGTGCTACAGGCCAAGCTGTCGGAGTTCGTCAGCCGCGTCGCCGCCTGTGACGTGGTGATTCTCTCCGACTATGGCAAGGGTGGCCTCGCCCATATCAGCGAAATGATCCGTCTGGCGCGCGCTGCCGGCAAACCGGTACTGGTCGACCCGAAGGGCGACGAGTGGGACAAATATGCCGGCGCGACGGTCATCACGCCCAACCGTTCCGAACTGCGCGAAGTCGTCGGACGCTGGACCTCGGAAGCAGATCTCGCCGCGCGGGTGCAGAAGCTGCGCGGCGAACTCGGCCTCGAAGCCTTGCTGGTGACGCGCAGCGAGGAGGGCATGACCCTGTTTGCCGCCGATGAACAGCACCACCAACCGGCGCAGGCGCGGGAAGTGTTCGACGTTTCCGGCGCCGGCGATACCGTGATCGCCACCCTCGCCGTGATGCTGGCTGCCGGTGCCGGGTGGGCCGAAGCCATCCGCACCGCCAATGTCGCGGCGGGCATTGTCGTCGGCAAATTGGGCACCGCCGTCGTCAGCCATGAAGAACTCGCAGCAGCCCTTTAAGGAAAGATTATGTACACAGTGGTTACCGGCGCCGCCGGATTTATCGGTTCCAATCTGGTCAAGGCGCTCAATGAGCGTGGCGTCACCAGGATCATCGCCGTGGACAACCTGACCAAGGCCGACAAGTTCAAAAATCTGATCGATTGCGAGATTGCCGATTACGTCGACAAGAACGACTTTATCGAACGCATCCAGGCCGGCCATTACGACGGCGAGATCGACGCCATCTTCCACGAGGGCGCCTGCTCCGACACCATGGAGACCGACGGCCGTTACATGATGGAGAACAACTACCGCTACTCGATGATCCTGCTCGACTGGTGCCAGGACCAGGACGTCCAGTTCCTCTACGCGTCGAGCGCGGCGACCTACGGGGGCGCCAGCGTATTCAAGGAGGAGCGCCAGTACGAGGGGCCGCTGAATGTATACGGTTATTCCAAGTTCCTGTTCGACCAGATCGTGCGCCAGCGGCTGGCGCAGAATCCGTCGTCGCAGATCGTCGGCTTCCGCTATTTCAACGTCTATGGCCCGCGCGAGACGCACAAGGGGCGCATGGCCTCGGTCGCCTTCCACAACTTCAACCAGTTCCGCGCCGACGGCAAGGTCAAGTTGTTCGAGGGCTCGCACGGCTACGAGAACGGCGGCCAGATGCGCGATTTCATCTATATCGGCGATGTCGCCAAGGTCAATATGTTCTTCCTCGATCATCCCGAAAAGTCGGGGATTTTCAATCTGGGTTCGGGCCGCGCGCAGAGTTTCAACGACGTCGCGGTTGCTGCGGTCAACGGCTGCCGCAAGGCGAAAAACGAAGGGCCGCTGAATCTGGACGAACTGCGCGCGCAGGGCCTGATCGAGTACATCGCCTTTCCGGAAGCCCTGAAGGGCAAGTATCAGGCCTACACGCTGGGCGACCTGACCCGCCTGCGTGCCGCCGGCTACAAGGAGCCGATGGCGACGGTGGAGGAGGGCGTCGCCCAGTATGTAGAGTGGCTGCAGCGCAATGTATAAGACCCTGCAGGATTTCGTCGGCAACACGCCGCTGGTGCGGCTGATGCGCCTGCCCGGCGTCGCCAACGAGCGGCGCGGCAACGTCATCCTGGCCAAGCTGGAAGGCAATAATCCAGCCGGTTCGGTCAAGGATCGTCCGGCGCTGTCGATGATCACCCATGCCGAAGCGCGCGGCGACATCAAGCCGGGCGATACGCTGATCGAGGCAACTTCAGGCAACACCGGCATCGCGCTGGCGATGGCGGCGGCGATCAAGGGCTACCGGATGATCCTCGTCATGCCGGAAAACCAGAGCATCGAGCGTCGCCAGAGTATGCGCGCCTACGGCGCCGAACTGGTGCTGACGCCGAAATCCGGCGGCATGGAGCTGGCACGCGATGTCGCCGATAAACTGTGCGATGAAGGCAAGGGCACTATCCTCGACCAGTTCGCCAATCCGGACAATCCGCTGGCGCATTTTGAAGGCACTGGTCCGGAAATCTGGCGTGACACCGCAGGCCGGATCACGCATTTCGTTTCCAGCATGGGGACGACTGGCACCATCATGGGCACCTCGGCCTTTCTCAAGTCGCAGAACCCGGCGATCCAGATCGTCGGCTGCCAGCCGGAAGAGGGCAGCCAGATTCCCGGCATCCGCAAATGGCCGGAAGCCTACCTGCCCAAAATTTACGACAAAACCAACGTCGACCGCATCGAATATGTCAGCCAGGCCGCTGCCGAGACGATGACCCGCCGCCTGGCCACCGAGGAGGGTATCTTTGCCGGCATTTCGTCGGGTGGCGGTGTCGCCGTCGCGCTGCGGCTGGCCGAGCAGCTTGAAAACGCGGTGATCGTCAGCATCATCTGCGATCGTGGCGACCGCTATCTGTCGACTGGCGTTTTTCCGGCATGAAACCTGTCCTCGTCTTCGACATCGAGACCATTCCGGATGTCGCCGGCCTGCGTCGGCTCAACGACC
>CAZGPO010000139.1:295-2688 GCA_964527745.1 uncultured Dechloromonas sp. | reverse complement strand
GGATGACGCTCTATCGACGCTGGCCCGACATGCAGACGCTGCTGGCCGACCTGCTGGTCCGCGAGTGGGGCGGGCTGATCGACACCGCCCTGCTCGACCCCGACGTCGCGGAGGCCTCCGGCCTGCGCCGGCTCAGCGACCTGCCGGCCGGGCTTTCCGATGACGAAGTGGCCGAACTGGCCTTTCAGCAACGCCGCGCCCGGACCGGTAGCGATTTCCTGCAACTGCACCTGCAGCGCGTCGTCGCCATTTCCTGCGTGCTGCGCACCGGCGACGGCCTGAAAATCTGGTCGCTGGCCGAACCGGAGCAGTCTGAAGGCGAAATCATCCAGCGCTTCTTCGACGGCGTCGAGAAATTCACGCCGCAAATCGTCTCGTGGAATGGTGGCGGCTTCGATCTGCCGGTGCTGCATTACCGCGGCATGTTGCATGGTGTCGCGGCGCCGCGTTATTGGGACATGGGTGATGGCGACTATGCCGACAGCCGGGATTTCAAGTGGAACAACTACATCAGCCGCTACCACACGCGTCACCTCGACCTGATGGACCTGCTGGCGCTCTACAATGGCCGAGCCAATGCGCCGCTCGACGACCTGGCCAAACTGTTCGGCTTTCCCGGCAAGCTCGGCATGGATGGCGGCAAGGTCTGGGAGGCCTGGCAGGCCGGCAAGGCTGCCGAGATTCGCGACTATTGCGAAACCGACGTCGTCAATACCTATCTGGTCTATAACCGCTTCCGCCGCCTGCGCGGCGAGCTGACAGCCGAGGAAGAGGTTGCCGAGGGCGAGTTCGTCAAGGCGCAACTCGCCAGAATCGGCGCGCCGCACTGGCAAGAGTTTCTCGCTGCCTGGGGCTGACAGCGCCGGCCCCGGCGGTATAATCGCAAGTCCTAAAACTACACCCTGCAGAGAGATTGCGATGTCACTTAACAAGGTTCCTTCCGGCAAGTCCCTCCCCAACGATTTCAATGTCATCATCGAGATCACGGCGCATTCCGAGCCGGTCAAGTACGAAGTGGACAAGGACAGCGGGGCGATTTTCGTCGACCGCTTCATGTCCACCTCGATGCACTATCCCTGCAACTATGGCTATATTCCGCATACCATCGCCGGTGACGGCGACCCGGTCGACGTGCTGGTCGTCAGCCCCTTTCCGCTGCCGCCGGGCGTCGTCGTCCGCTGCCGCCCGATCGGCATGCTGGCGATGACCGACGAAGCCGGCGAAGATGCCAAACTGCTTGCCGTGCCGGTCGACAAGCTGACCCCGATGTACCGCAACGTGCAGACCCAGGCCGACATGCCCAATCTGCTGCTCGACCAGATTTCCCACTTCTTCGAGCACTACAAGGATCTCGAACCGGGCAAGTTCGTCAAGGTCGTCGGCTGGCGTGGCCCGGAAGAAGCCAAGACCGAAATCCTCGAAGGTGTCGAGCGCTTCAAGAAAGCCAAAGACAAGCCGAATTATTAAACTTCATGCTGCGGATCGCCGTTGCCCAGTTCAATGCCACCGTCGGCGACCTGACGGGCAACGTCGGACGCATCGTAGAACTTGCCGGCGAGGCGAAGGCGCGCGGCGCCCACTTGCTACTGACGCCGGAACTGGCTATATCCGGCTATCCGCCTGAAGATTTGCTCCTGCGTCCGGATTTTTACCGGGCCTGCAGGAAAGCACTCGACGATCTGGCGAGCCGGGTCGATGGCATCAGCCTGATCGTCGGTTTCCCTGAAGAATATGATGGGCGCCGCCACAATGCGGCCGCGGTCATCGAAAATGGCCAGATAAGCGCGGTTTACCGCAAGATTCGCCTGCCCAATTACGACGTCTTCGACGAGAAGCGCTATTTCGATGCTGGCAGCGAAGCCTGTGTTGTGACACTGGGTGGTGTCCGTTGCGGCATCAACATCTGTGCCGATGTCTGGGAGGCGGGTGCCGCCGAGCGGGCGGCGGAAGCCGGTGCGGAACTGCTGCTGGTCCTCAACGCCTCGCCCTGCCATCTGGAAAAGCATCAACAGCGTGTCGAAGTCATGCGTGAGCGTCTTGCCGCCACCGGCATTCCAGCGATCTACGCCAATCTGGTCGGTGGCCAGGATGAACTGGTTTTCGATGGCGCCTCGTTCGCTCTCGACACCGACGGCAATTGCCGGATGCGCCTGCCGCAATTTGCGGAAGCGCTGGGCATCGTTGACTACGATAAGGGGCGCCTGCGTTCCAACGACCTCACCGGGGAGCTATCGATCGAGGCCGAGGCCTACAGCGCCCTGGTGCTCGGCGTTCGTGACTATATCGGCAAGAGCGGATTCCCGGGCGTCATCATCGGCCTCTCGGGCGGCATCGACTCGGCGCTGACACTGTGCGTTGCGGTTGACGCGCTGGGCGCCGAAAAAGTCCGTGCC
>CAZGPO010000139.1:0-285 GCA_964527745.1 uncultured Dechloromonas sp. | reverse complement strand
TGATGCCGTCGCCCTACGCGGCGCCAATGAGTCTCGATGATTCGCGGGCGATGATCGCCGCGCTTGGTGTGCGCTACGATGAAATTCCGATCGCGCCGGCGATGCAGACCTACCAGACGATGCTCGACCCGCTGTTCGCCGCCGAGTTGGCAAATTCAGCTGCCGATACCACCGCAGAAAACATCCAGGCGCGCATCCGCGGCAACATTCTGATGGCACTCTCCAACAAAACCGGCGCGCTGGTCCTGACCACCGGCAACAAGTCGGAAATGGCCGTCGGCTACT
>CAZGPO010000138.1:0-6302 GCA_964527745.1 uncultured Dechloromonas sp. | reverse complement strand
CCATGAATCTTGCAGTTCTACTTGTTTATGGTTTTTGATTTCTTGCATGAAAAAACCATGCTGATAGCGCAAGCTATTTCCATATAATGGCAAGCTTAAAGATGCAGCAGAATCAAGGAAACAAGCAGCTAGTCTTCCTAATCCACCATTACCTAATCCAGCATCTGTCTCTGCATGTTCCACTTCATTTAGATCTATTCCCAATTCTTTAAATGCAGATTTTACCACATCATAGTTTCCACTATTTTGTAGATTGTTTGTGATCAATCTTCCCATTAAAAATTCCATCGAAAAGTAAATTGTCTTCTTTAAATTTTTCTCTTTGACAGCTAGATTTGTTTTTTCATAATCTTCGATTAAGTTTTGACAGGCGGACGAAGGTCTGGCTCGACAGAATCGCTTGCGCCGCCCCGCCAACCTCGCCGTGCAACACGATACCGTCACGCGTATTGAACGGGTCATCGACATGCCGCCAGATCCACGCGATATTGGGGACCAGCGAGCGGTTGTAACTGTCCGGTGCACCCTCCGGCTTGAGATGTTCATCCTGCCAGGTCAGCGAAAGAATGGATTCGAGCTCGTCCCGGCGCCAACGCTGCTGGCCGCCGATGGCGATGCGCTCGGTCACCAGGCTCTGGATATCGGTAGCCTGCGCCATGATACCGACGCTGTTGCGCCGTTGCCCGGCATCGGGCGGGAAAAGGATATCGGCGAAGGCGGTCTGTTTTTTCTGCTCGAGGCGCAGGCCGGAGTTCAGTTCCCAGGCTTTCCCGAAAAGATCAGCGGTCTGAAAGACGGTTTCGACCCGGGCGCCGGTATTGGAACTGATGCCGGCGCCGAACGAGAGGCGATGCGCCGGCCGCTCACCGAGGCGCACGATGACCGGCGCGGTCACCCCCCCTTCTGCATCCGGCGGGGTCTCGCGGTCGATGCTGACCAGCACCGAGCGAAATTGTGGCGTCGCCTGCAAGGCCGCCTGCAACGCGTTGAGATCGGCCTCGCGAAAAGGTGCGCCCGGACGCACGGTCAGGTTATAGCGCTCGACCAGGGCTGGCGAATAGCGCTCCAGTCCTTCAATCTGCAGTTCGCCGAAACGGAACGGCGGGCCACTGTCATAACGTACCGCCAGGCGCGCTTCGCGGGTTTCCGGATCGATCGTCGCCTGACTGTCCAGCAGGCGGGCGCCGGCAAAATCCTCGGTGAGAAGGCGCACGAGCACTTGCTGCTTGGCATTATTCCAGTCCTGCTGGCGAAACGGCAGGCCGACCGGAAGCTCCCATCCGGCAATCAGCGCCTGCCGTCTTTCTGGTGCCAGCGGGCCGTCGACCGCTACATCCACCGCGGCAATCCGGGTGCGCGGACCGGGATCGAGATTGATGCGCAAATCGCCGTTGACGGCCACGAATTCGATTTGCGGCGAGAAATAGCCCTCGGTAGACAAAATCTCGCTGACCAGCCGTTGCAACCTGGCCTGCCCGCCAGCCCCGGGCGCCGCTTCAGCGGGCAGGAAGGGCGTCAGCAGGTCAGCGATTTCTTCCGGCGCGCGCAGGTCTATCTCGCCCGCCGGCGCCAGCGGAGGAAAAACGATCAGGACAAACGGAAGTAGACGCCGGACGACGCGAAACAGGATGGACACGCGGATATTTTACCCGTGACCATTGATCGCCGATGTGCGTGACGGCACCAGAAAGCTTTGCGGCTCGGTCCGGAAACGGCGCCAGATGGCGCGAACCAGCGCTCCCCAATGATTGAAGTGAACATCGCGGGCGCCGAGCGCCGTGCGCAGCGCCAGCGCGAAACTGACCGCCAGATTGGTCAGCCCGATCAGCACGATGCCCAGCACTCCCCACAGAATGGCCTTGAGCGGGAGCTCGAACTGAAAACCGACCAGCGAATAGCCGAGGTTGGCCGACGAAAAGGCGATATGCCGGATATCCAGCGGCAAGCCGAGCAGCTTGCCGACGACGCCGGTCGACCCGAGCATGCAGCCGAACAGGAAGTTGCCCATGATGCCGCCGAGATGATCCTGGATGTAGCCACCGATACGCGCCGCCCGCGCCTGGCCGAGCAGCCCCTTCAGCCAGCGCAGGCGGGCGATGCGGACACCGGTGTCACTGTAGGCGGCCTTGTTGTCGAAATAGCCGCTGATCAGGCCAGCCAGGAAGAGGTAGAAGCCGGCGATCGCGGCATGCGGAATGGCCCAGCTCAAGGGGTCGAGATCGGCCATCAGGTGGGCGCCCTTGTCGAGGCTGATGACCGGCGCGCCGAACCATTGGCCGAGGCCGAGGCCGAGGAGGATGGCGACCGGCAGCGCGATCATGACATTGCCGGCAATGGCGGCGAGCTGGCTGCGGCAGACGGCGGCGACCACGTCGACCAGGCGTTCAAGCTCCGCTTGGCGTGTCGCCCGGACATCGCCGAGCAGGCTGGCCAGCGTCTGCGCAGTCATTGCCGGCTGCTTGGTGGCGACCGTCATGCCGAGCAAGAAGATGGCGACGAAGCCGAGTCCGTAGATCAGGCTGAACAGAAAAGCCTCGACGAGGAGTGGCGCCTGCAGCCCGCCGGCGAAAATCTTGAGTAGCGCCATGCCGCCAATCAGCACCCCGGCCCCGGCTGCCGAGCGCCACATGTGGCCGTAGTCGGCACGCGTTTCGCAAATGTAGTGCTCGCCCGAACGCGCGGCGTTCTCGGTCACTCGCACTGCAAGCAGCCGCGACAGTTGCGACATGTAATGGCCGAGGCTGTTGCGGCGGTTCTCGGCGAGAAAAGCAGCACTGAGAAAGTCCGCCCAGGCCGAGATCGCGCGGCCGCGCGTGCTCAACGCGTGCGAAGCGGTCAGGATGGTGACCAGTTCGCGCAGGCGCTCGAGACTCTGCTCGCTGCGTGTCAGCAGGTAGCTGAGATGGAGGCTGGTGCCGACGGTCAGCGCCCGCTTGCGAATGCGCTGCAGCGTGTCCTGGCACTGGTCGGCAATGACCAGCAACTGGCTTCCGTCATCGGCGCTGCTCGCCGGATCATCGAGCGCACCCCGGAAGGCGGTGACGAAAATCAGGGCATCAGCCGACAGCGCCACGAAACGTGGCAGGTCATCGTCGAGGCTGGGCGAGGCGCGCATCAGTTCGCCCTCGACCCCGAGACCGCTGACGCGGTGCGCCAGCAGCAGCACCGAATCGAGAATCTGCTCCTGTATGCCGCGCCAGTCGACATTGTGCAATTCTTCCTCGGGCGCCAGCAGCGCCCACAATCGTTGCGAATACGCCGGCGGAATCCGTTCCTGCCAGCGCCAGTCGTCGGAACGGTCGAAAACGACGTGCATGCAGTCCTTGAGCCGGCGTTCGTCGGGCGCCTCCGGCAACAGCCGGTCCCACAAAATGCGCCACCATTCGGAGAAAAATCCGGTACCGGGCAGGATGCCGCTGTCGGTAAAGAAGGTGATGAGACGAAGGCTGGCGATAAAATGCACGATGCGCTCGCGAAAGATCGAGCGCAATTCGGCATCCGCCTCGAGGCGGTCGAGAACCAGTTCATAGCGCGCGGCCGTGCCGCTGTCGCGCCGGTTCCGCGGGCGAATTTCGGCGACCAGCCGGCGCACCAGATCCAGGGTCTCGGCGGCCGGATCGCGAAAGGCCTCGAGCGCCGCCAGCAGGCGCTCCTCGGCGGCCTGCGCACGGCCCGGTAGCCAGCGGGCGAATCGGGCGAAAAAGTGCTTCAAGCGACGAATCGGCTTTCAGCCGGCCTGGCGACAGGCGTCGCGGTCGTGGCGGCGATCGGCGCGAGCGCACGGCGCGGCTCGTCCGGAGTCGCTTCCGGCAGCGAACCGGCAAGCTCCTGAATCAGATCGGCCCGAAATAAAAGGTGCGAGAGGGGCAACGGCTTATCGATCCCGGTATTCCGGAAAAAGGTGTTCGCAAACGACTTCATTGATGTTCTACCGGCAGCACAATTTGTCATGTTAAATCACTCCACCTCGTCGGCATAGCGTCTGCCTGCGTCATCCGGCATTGTCCGGCGCGGCATCGATACCCATAACGCAGTCGCCAAAACCCGGGCCGGAAAATGCAGAAGGGCCGGCAAAACGCCAGCCCTTCCTCATTGCGCGAACAGTGGTTCAGAACACCGCCGGCACATATTTGTAGGGGTAATCCGGTTCCTTGTACTTGCCCGGACTTTGCCGTTTCGGCAGCACGATCTTCGGCCGCTTGATTTCCTCGTAGGGAATCTTGCTCAACAGGTGGGTGATGATGTTGAGACGCACCCGCTTCTTGTCGTTCGACTGCCCGACGTACCACGGCGCCCAAGGGGTGTCGGTCTTCTCGAACATTTCGTCGCGCGCCCGCGAGTAGTCGTACCAGCGGCTGTAGGACTTGAGGTCCATCGGCGACAGCTTCCAGACCTTGCGCCCGTCGTCGATGCGCTGACTCAGCCGGCGCGTCTGCTCTTCTTCGCTGACTTCGAGCCAGTATTTGAGCAGGATGATTCCCGATTCGATCATCATCTTCTCGAACATCGGCGCCACCTCGAGGAAGCGTTTGACACGATGTTCGTCGGTGAAGCCCATGACCCGCTCGACCCCGGCGCGGTTGTACCAGCTGCGGTCGAAGATGACGACTTCGCCGGCCGCCGGGAAATGCTGGATGTAGCGCTGCACGTACATCTGCGATTTTTCGCGCTCGGTCGGCGACGGCAGCGCGATGACGCGGAAGACGCGCGGACTGACCCGTTCGGTGAGCGCCTTGATCGTGCCGCCCTTGCCGGCGCCATCGCGCCCTTCGAAGACGACGCAGACCTTCAGGCCCTTGGCGACCACCCATTCCTGCAGTTTGACCAGTTCGACGTGAAGCTTCTCGAGTTCGCGTTCGTAGTCCTTGCTGCCGAGCTTCTCGCCCGGCGCGGCAACAGCCTTCTTGCCAGCCTTTTTCTTGCTCATCTTTAGTCTCCTCTTGAGAGTACCCCGGGCTTTGGTGAAAAGACCGGGTTATCAATAATTGACGATTCTAGTCCTCATATCGCGCATGGTTATACACAAAACACGACAATCATTACACTGTTTCCAACATTACGGTTCGTTGTCGAAATGCGAAACTGATTGCCCCCATTTCGAGAGTGCACAATCATTCCGGCTCGCTAGTCGAGAAGGTATCCATCCGACGAGCATGATTACCGATACCGGGAGAATCGAGGCGAAGAAAGGGCTTCAATGGTGGGCGACTGATTGCCAGACACCCTCCCGGCAAGTAAAGTAGGTAATCGCTTATATAGGGAAATTGACCATGCCCAGCAAGTCTTTCGTCACCATCACAACGGACCTTACCAAGGCCATCGGAACGTTGCGCAAGGCGGTTCCCGAAACCATGCAGGGTTTCAGCGCCCTGCACAACGGGGCGATGAAGGCCGGTGCGCTCAGCGAACTGGACAAGGAGTTGCTGGCGCTGGCGATCGGGGTCGCGCAGCATTGCGACGGCTGTATCGGCTTCCACGTCAAGGCGCTGATCCGCCTAGGCGTCACCCGCGAACAGTTGATGGAAACGCTGGGCGTCTGCGTTTACATGGGCGGCGGCCCGACCCTGATGTACGCCGCCGAGGCGGTGCGCGCCTATGAGGAATTCACGGCCGGGAAATAAGCCGGCCCGGTCGTGAAAAAGCCCGCCATTGGCGGGCTTGCATGACTACATGCGGTGGGGTCAGGCCTGCGCGATGCCTTCCAGCATCTTCTGCAATTCGCCGGCCTGGTACATCTCCTTCATGATATCGGAACCGCCAACGAATTCACCCTTGATGTAAAGCTGCGGGATGGTCGGCCAGTTGGCATAATCCTTGATCGCGCTGCGGATTTCGGCATCGGCCAGGACGTTGACCGTAACGAAGTCATCGACCCCGCATGCCTTGAGGATTTGTACGGCCAGCGAGGAAAAGCCGCACTGTGGGAAGCGGGCGTCGCCTTTCATATAGAGGACGACCGGATTGCCGGTGACGGTGGCGTGGATGCGTTGTTGAACGTCGGACATGATTACTCCTGGTTAAAAATAAGCGCCGCTGACCCGGTCGTTGCCAGCCAGGTCGGTAAAGGTTGTCGCCGCTTTGAACGCAGCGGCAGTCAATAAGTTCCGGCTGGCCGTGCCCTGATCGTAGCCGTGCTCGAACAGCAGCCAGTTGCCCTTGTTCAGGAAGGTCGGCGCGGCGCGCACGATGTGGCGGATGCAGGCGAGGCCGTCGGCGCCGTCGGTCAACGCCATTTGCGGCTCGAACTGCAGGCCGTCGAGCACGAGGTGCGGGTCGCCACTGGCGACGTAGGGCGGGTTGGA
>CAZGPO010000137.1:1770-6323 GCA_964527745.1 uncultured Dechloromonas sp. | reverse complement strand
CCACATTCACGTGCGGCTTCGTACGCGCAAATTTTTCCTTAGCCATTATCGGTTCTCCAATAACGAATTACTTTTTGTTGATGACAGCCTCGGCGACATTTTTCGGCGCCTCGGTATAGTGTTTGAATTCCATCGAATAGGTCGCACGACCCTGCGACAACGAGCGCACGGAGGTCGAATAACCAAACATCTCGGACAGCGGAACTTCGGCCTTGACCACCTTAATGCCGCCAACCTGGTCTTCCATGCCCTGGACAATGCCACGACGGGAGGAGAGGTCGCCCATGACGTTGCCCATATACTCTTCCGGAGTTTCGACTTCAACGGCCATCATCGGCTCGAGCAACGTCGGGTTGGCTTTCTTCATGCCCTCCTTAAAGGCCATCGAAGCCGCCATGCGGAAGGCGTTCTCGTTCGAGTCAACATCGTGGTAGGAACCGTCGAACAGCGTAAACTTGACGTCGACGACCGGGAAGCCCGCCAGCACGCCGCTGGTAACCGCATCGCGAAGGCCCTTGTCGACCGCTGGGATGAACTCGCGAGGCACAACGCCGCCCTTGATGGCATCGATAAACTCGTAACCCTTGCCGGCTTCGTTCGGCTCGATCTTGAGCCAGACGTGACCGAACTGGCCGCGACCACCGGACTGCTTGACGAATTTGCCTTCCTGTTCGACAGCCTTCTTGATGCATTCGCGGTAGGCCACCTGCGGCGCACCAACGGTTGCTTCGACGTTGAATTCACGACGCATGCGGTCGACCAGAATTTCCAGATGCAATTCGCCCATACCGGAAATGATTGTCTGACCGGACTCTTCGTCGGTGCGCACGCGGAATGAAGGATCTTCCTGGGCCAGACGACCGAGCGCCAGGCCCATTTTTTCCTGGTCAGCCTTGGTCTTCGGCTCAACGGCAACGTGGATCACCGGCTCCGGGAAAACCATGCGCTCAAGGGTAATTACCTTTTGTGGGTCACACAGCGTATCCCCCGTCGTGGCTTCCTTAAGCCCCACGGCAGCAGCAATGTCGCCAGCGCGCACTTCCTTGATTTCTTCGCGCTGGTTAGCGTGCATCTGCAGGATACGCCCGAGACGTTCCTTGCGGCCCTTGACCGGGTTAAATACCGTATCACCTGAATTGATTACACCCGAATAGACGCGGAAAAAAATCAATTGGCCGACGAACGGGTCGGTCATGATCTTGAAGGCCAGCGCCGAGAAGGGCTCATCGTCGGCAGCGCGACGTTCTCCTTCGGACTCATTCTCGAGGACACCCTTGACCGGCGGAATATCGATCGGCGACGGCAGCAATTCGATCACGGCGTCCAGCATCTTCTGCACACCTTTGTTCTTGAACGCGGTGCCACACAGCATCGGCTGGATTTCACAGGCGATGGTCCGTGTACGCAGACCCAACAGGATGTCGGCTTCGGAGAGGTCACCCTCTTCCAGATACCTGTTCATCAGCTCTTCGGAAGCTTCAGCAGCCGCTTCAACCATCTGCTCACGCCAAGTTGCCGCGTCATCCGCCAGTTCGGCAGGAATATCACGGGCTTCGTACTTCATGCCCTGGGAGGCCTCATCCCAATAGATGGCCTTCATCTTGATCAGATCGACCACGCCCTCGAACTTGTCTTCGGCGCCGATAGGAATGACGATGGGTACCGGATTGGCTTTCAGGCGCAGCTTCAGCTGGTCAACGACCTTGAAGAAGTTGGCACCGGAGCGGTCCATCTTGTTCACAAAGGCCAGGCGCGGCACGCCGTACTTGTTGGCCTGACGCCAGACGGTTTCAGACTGCGGCTGAACACCACCTACTGCACAGTAAACCATGCAGGCTGCGTCGAGCACGCGCATCGAGCGCTCGACTTCAATCGTGAAGTCAACGTGCCCCGGGGTGTCGATAATGTTGATGTGGTGCGGCTGGAACTGCTTGTCCATACCGTTCCAGAAACAGGTCGTAGCGGCCGAGGTAATGGTAATACCGCGCTCCTGCTCCTGCTCCATCCAGTCCATGGTAGCGGCGCCATCATGGACTTCACCAATCTTGTGGTTGACACCTGTGTAGTAAAGAATACGTTCAGTCGTCGTCGTCTTGCCGGCGTCGATGTGGGCGCTGATACCGATATTGCGGTAGCGCTCGATGGGAGTTTTACGTGCCACGTTGATTACCTTTGAGAATTAGAAGCGGAAGTGGGCAAATGCCTTGTTGGCTTCTGCCATACGGTGCACTTCGTCACGCTTCTTGACCGCACCACCGCGGTTCTCAGCGGCTTCCATCATCTCGGCAGCCAGACGCTGACCCATGGACTTCTCGGAACGCTTACGCGCCGACTCACGCAGCCAGCGCATGGCGAGCGCTGCGCGACGGGCCGGGCGGACTTCGACCGGCACCTGATAGTTGGCACCACCGACGCGGCGCGACTTGACCTCGACCATCGGCCGGACGTTGCTCATGGCAGCTCCGAAAACCTCCAGAGGATCCTTCCCACCCTTGGTGGAAATGATCTCGAATGCACCATAGACGATGCGCTCGGCGACTGATTTTTTGCCGCTCTGCATGATCGCATTCACGAACTTGGAAACTTCAACATTGCCGAACTTGGGATCCGGGAGAATGTCACGCTTGGGTACTTCACGACGACGGGGCATATTGACCTCTGTTAATCACTATTCAGTTGAAAAGCCGGGAAGGGGTATACGCCCACCCGGCCCTCACGGCCAACCAAAGGGATGACCACTTACTCAAGCCACCTGGATAATCAGGCAGCCTTCGGACGCTTCGACCCGTATTTCGAACGGGACTGCTTGCGATCCTTGACACCCTGGGTATCCAGGGAGCCGCGCACGGTGTGATAACGCACACCAGGCAAATCCTTGACCCGGCCACCACGAATCAGGACCACTGAGTGTTCCTGCAGGTTGTGACCTTCACCCCCGATGTAAGAAATGACCTCGAAGCCATTGGTCAGACGAACCTTGCATACCTTGCGCAGCGCGGAGTTCGGCTTTTTCGGAGTGGTGGTATAAACGCGGGTGCAGACGCCGCGCTTTTGCGGGCACTTTTCAAGAGCCGGAACCTTGCTCTTGGTCACCTCGGCAACGCGCGGCTTGCGCACGAGCTGGTTGATGGTCGGCATATCAAACTTCCTTCAACGGCCGGGCACTCGCAATACGGTGCACGACGGCTATTTTGTTATCCAAAGCGGGGACAATGATTAGCCTCCGCCGACAAGAACCATAGATTCTATGACTGATCAATCCCCGTGTCAACGCGACACGAGGATTGGATGCTGTATCAAGGTGCCTGATCGGCCTCCTGAACAAGTTGCTCGGGTGCAGCTTCTTCAATCTCCCGGCCAGCAGCAATATCCTCGCCAGCGGCTTGTGCCTTGCGGCTGCGGTGATAGGCAAGTCCGGTACCAGCCGGAATGAGACGGCCGACGATGACGTTTTCCTTGAGACCACGCAGTTCGTCGCGCTTGCCCATGATGGCGGCTTCGGTCAGAACGCGGGTGGTTTCCTGGAACGATGCAGCGGAGATGAAGGAGTCGGTCGACAGCGATGCCTTGGTAATGCCCAGCAACATGTTACTGAAGGTCGCCGGCAACTTGCCTTCGGCGATCATTCGATCGTTCTCGCGGAACAACTCGGCGCGCTCCACCTGCTCCGACTTGATGAAGCGGGTATCGCCGGGCTCGACGATGGTCACGCGGCGTAGCATCTGGCGAACAATCACTTCGATGTGCTTGTCGTTGATCTTGACGCCCTGCAGACGGTAAACATCCTGGACTTCATCGGTAATGTAGCGCGCCAGTGCCTCGACCCCCTGCAGACGCAAAATGTCGTGCGGATCAGGCAAGCCTTCGACGATCTTTTCACCCATGTTGACGACCTGGCCATCATGCACCAGAACGTGCTTGTCCTTCGAGATCAGGAATTCATGGGCTTCACCTTCAAGATCGGTGATGACCAGGCGCTGCTTGCCCTTGGTGTCCTTTCCGAAACTGATCGTGCCAGTCACTTCGGCCAGCACCGACGCATCCTTGGGTGTCCGCGCCTCGAACAGTTCGGCCACCCGCGGCAAGCCACCGGTAATGTCGCGCGTTTTTGCCGATTCCTGCGGCATACGTGCGAGCACATCGCCGACCCCGACCTGCTGGCCGTCGAGGACTGAAATGATCGAGCCAACCTGGAAGGCAATCGAAACCGGGTGGTCGCTGCCATGGACTTTAACTTCCTGACCATTCTCGTCGAGCAGTTTGACGACCGGACGAACACCCTTGGTTGCCGCTTTGCCGCCGCGTTTGTGGTCGATCACGACAAGTGTCGAAAGGCCGGTCACGTCGTCAACCTGCTTGGCGACTGTGGTGCCTTCCTCGACATTTTCGAAGCGAACGGTACCGGCATATTCGGCAACGATCGGACGGGTATGCGGATCCCAAGTTGCCAGTTTGGTGCCTGCCTTGACCACCTTGCCGTCATCGACGGCAAGCATGCCTCCATAAGGTACTTTGTGGCGCTCACGCTCACGGCCATGATCGTCGACGATCAG
>CAZGPO010000137.1:0-1760 GCA_964527745.1 uncultured Dechloromonas sp. | reverse complement strand
GCAAGATTACCTGTTACGTTACCGGCACCACCCAGTGAATACCTCTGCTGCTTTATCGGCTGCGTCGGCAGGCCTGTCTCTACTGAAATCTCACTTTTCGATTCATCAATAAACCAATAGGCATCGAGGCAAAAATCACCAATTACGCGAAGCGACCGCAGCGCGCGAGGCGGCACCACCGACGTGGAAGGTACGCATGGTGAGCTGAGTACCTGGCTCGCCGATCGACTGGGCGGCAATCACACCGACCGATTCGCCGGCGTTGACCATGCTGCCGCGACCCAGATCGCGGCCGTAGCACTTGGCACAAAGGCCATAGCGGGTTTCGCAGGTCAGCGGCGTGCGCACCTTGACCTCGTCGATGCCGAGCTTGTCGATCAAGTCGACCAGATCCTCATCGAGCATGGTGCCGGAGAAGATGACCGTTTCCTGGGTCTCCGGATCGACGACATCCTCGCCGGTCACGCGGCCAAGGATGCGCTCGCGCAACGGCTCGATGACCTCACCGCCTTCGACCAGCGCCTTCACGGCAAAGCCGTTGGCAGTCCCGCAATCGTCCTCGGTAATCACCAGATCCTGCGTCACATCAACCAGTCGACGGGTCAGGTAACCGGAGTTCGCCGTCTTCAGTGCGGTATCGGCCAAACCTTTACGCGCGCCGTGCGTCGAGATGAAGTATTGGAGAACGTTCAGGCCTTCGCGGAAATTGGTCGTAATCGGCGTCTCGATGATCGAGCCGTCCGGCTTTGCCATCAAGCCACGCATGCCGGCGAGCTGGCGAATCTGCGCGGCAGAACCGCGAGCACCGGAATCGGCCATCATGAAGATAGAGTTGAACGAATCCTGCTTGACCCGTTTGCCATGACGATCGATGGTTTCCTCATGGCCGAGTTCGTCCATCATGACCTTGGCCACCTGGTCACCAGTACGGCCCCAGATATCGACGACCTTGTTGTAACGTTCGCCGTTGGTGACGAGACCATTGGTGTATTGGATCTCGATCTCTTTGACTTCGGCATCGGCGGCCGCGATGATTTCGTACTTTTTGGCCGGAACACGCATGTCATCGGAACAGAATGAAATGCCGGCTCGGGTCGCCAGCGCGTAACCGTTTTGCATCAGCTTGTCGGCGAAGACCACCGTTTCTTTCAAGCCGCAACGACGGAACGATTCATCGATCAGCTTCGAAATTTCCTTCTTCTTCAAGGCGCGATCGATCGCTTTGAACGGCAGGCCCTTGGGCAGAATCTTGGACAACAGGGCACGCCCCGCCGTCGTCTCGACGCGGACCATTTTTTCGGTCCATTCGCCGTCGACCGCAGCAGGCTCGTATTGCTTCAGGCGTACGGAAATACGCGAGTGCACATCGAGCTGGCCGGCGGCCATGGCCCGCTCAATTTCGTTGGTGTCGGCGAAGTACATACCTTCACCCTTGCCATTGATTTTCTCGCGGGTCGCGTAGTACAGACCGAGAACGATATCCTGCGACGGCACGATGATCGGCTGGCCGTTGGCGGGCGACAGCACGTTATTCGAGGCCAGCATCAGGGTGCGGGCTTCCATCTGCGCTTCGAGCGACAGCGGGACGTGAACAGCCATCTGGTCACCGTCGAAGTCGGCGTTGAACGCTGCGCAAACCAGCGGATGCAGCTGGATGGCCTTGCCTTCGATCAGGGTCGGCTCGAAAGCCTGGATGCCCAGACGGTGCAGCGTCGGCGCACGGTTCAGCATGACCGGATGTTCGCGGATGACATCTTCCA
>CAZGPO010000136.1:4575-6331 GCA_964527745.1 uncultured Dechloromonas sp. | reverse complement strand
GCACCGGCACGTGGAAATCCTTGAGGTCGTCCATCACCGTGTAGACCTGTTCGGTAGTCAGCTCACCGGGGAAGTTCGTGTCTGCGGAGATCGAGTAGCAATGCTTGCAGGTCAGGTTGCAGCGCCGGATCAGGTTCCAGATCACCACCGGGCCGGGCGGATTGCGCTTGGGGCCGAGCGGCGTCGGGGCGGCGATTTCCTGCATGTACTGTGAGATGCGAAACATGAACTTCCTTGCCTTGAGCCAAGCCGTATTCAACGGCAGGTGATGATCGGGCGCATTGACATGAGTCAACCGCCAGGGAACTCGGACGTTAAGCCGACAACCCGAGCCTTGCGATATACTCCCACGATGCCCCTCAGCGCACCAAACCGCGTCGGCCAAGAGCCGGCGCTTCCCGGCCACTGGTCCGGCGAAGTCACTCCCCTGCTAAGCGCTGCGGAAAAAACGCAAGCCTGGGTCGAAATCGACCTCGATGCCCGCCTGCACTTCGCCGACGGCCTGATCGTCGTTACCGATCAGCGGCTGCTCGCCCGCCCCCCGGGGAGCAGCGAATGGCAGCAGTGGCCGTTGCACGGCGGCCTGCGCCTCAACCACCTCGACCATGCCGGGGTCGGCACGCTGGAACTGGTCGACGAACAGGGCCGCCTGGCCTGCTGGCGCTACACGCTGGGCAACAATCTGGCCGCCCTGCGCGTCATCAGCGAATTCGAGCTGCAACGGGAGAGCCTGGCCAGCGGCCAGCCGGTGTTGCGGTCGACCGAGAATTTCTGCCCAAAATGCAAGGCGCCGCTCGAACCGGGTCAGGACGAGTGCCCAATCTGCACGCACGAAACCGCGACGCCGCCATCGACGTGGACGCTGTTTCGCCTGTGGCGCTTCGCCAAGCCGTACAAGATGCAATTGCTGGCCGGATTTCTGCTCGCCCTGGCATCGACCGCGGCAACGCTGGTCGCCCCCTACCTGACGATGCCGCTGATGGACAACGTGCTGATCCCGTTCCAGAACGGCCAGCCGATCGACTGGGGGCTGGTCGAACTCTACCTCGGCGGCCTGCTCGGCGCCTCGCTGCTGGCCTGGATTCTCGGCTGGCTGCGCACCTACATCCTGGCGCTGGTTTCGGAGCGCATCGGCCGCGACCTGCGGACGACGACCTACGAGCACCTGCTCGGCCTGTCGCTCGAATATTTCGGCGGCAAGCGGACCGGTGATCTGATGGCGCGCATCGGTTCGGAAACCGACCGCATCAACGTCTTTCTGTCGTTGCACCTGCTCGACTTCGCGACCGACGTGCTGATGATCACCATGACCGCCGCCATCCTGTTCTCGATCAACCCGTGGCTGGCGATCGTGACACTGGTCCCGCTGCCCTTCATCGCCTGGATGATCCATTACGTGCGCGACAAGTTGCGCACCGGCTTCGAGAAGGTCGACCGCGTCTGGGCCGAGGTGACCAACGTGCTGGCCGACACCATCCCCGGCATCCGCGTGGTCAAGGCCTTTGCCCAGGAAAAGCGCGAGGCCGAGCGCTTCCGCGAATCCAACGCGCGTAATCTGGCGATGAACGATCGTCTCAACAAGACCTGGTCGCTGTTCTCGCCGACCGTCACGCTGCTCACCGAAATTGGTCTGCTGGTCGTCTGGGCCTTCGGCATCTGGCAGATTTCCAAGGGCGACATCACGGTCGGCGTGCTGACCGCCTTTCTCGCCTATATCAGCCGCTTCTATACCCGCCTCGACTCGATGAGCCGCATC
>CAZGPO010000136.1:0-4565 GCA_964527745.1 uncultured Dechloromonas sp. | reverse complement strand
AGCCCTCCAACCCGGTCCACCTCGAGAAGGTCACCGGCCAGATCGAACTGAAGAAGGCCAGCTTCCGCTACGGCACCCGCGCCGTCACCCGCGACGTCGATCTGGTCATCGAACCGGGCGAAATGATCGGCCTGGTCGGCCATTCCGGCTCGGGCAAGAGCACGTTGGTCAACCTGATCTGCCGCTTCTACGACGTCACCGAAGGCGCCGTCTTCATCGACGGCGTCGATGTCCGCTCGGTACCGGTCGCCGAGTTCCGGCGCAACATCGGCCTCGTGCTGCAGGAGCCGTTCCTGTTCTTCGGCACCATCGCCGAGAACATCGCCTACGGCAAGCCCGACGCCACGCGCGAGGAGATCGTCGCCGCCGCGCGTGCCGCGCACGCCCACGAGTTCATCCTGCGCCAGCCCTTCGGCTACGACTCGCTGGTCGGCGAACGTGGCCAGGCACTCTCGGGCGGCGAACGCCAGCGCATTTCGATCGCCCGCGCCCTGCTGATCGATCCCAAGATCCTGATCCTCGACGAAGCGACTTCCTCGGTCGACACGGAAACCGAGAAGGAAATCCAGAAGGCGCTCGACAATCTGGTCCGCGGCCGCACGACGATCGCCATCGCCCACCGCCTGTCTACGCTACGCAAGGCCGACCGGCTGGTCGTCATGGATCGCGGCCGTTTGGTCGAACTCGGCAACCACGATGAACTGATGGCTGCCGAGGGCCATTACTACAAGCTCTATCAGGCGCAGGCGCGCAACGTCGACACCGAAGCGCCGGAGCCGCTCGTCAACATCATCCCCAAGACCCCGACCGCGTAAAGATGACCATGGCGAACCCCGACTTCCAGCTGCAACGCGATGCCTACGGTCAACTGGTTTTAACGGCCAAAAATGGCGACGCCCACGTCGGCGTCGTGCCGGTGCGTACCTTCCCGATCGGCGCGCCCGACGAAGGCATCGCACTGGTCAATGGCGAAGGCCATGAAGTCGGCTGGGTCGAGCGAATCGCCGACTTGCCGCCGGCGATCGGCCAGTTGCTCGACGAGGAACTGGCGAGCCGCGAATTCGTGCCGGAAATCGAGAAAATCATCGAAGTTTCCAGCTTCGCCTGCCCGAGCACCTGGCAGGTCGCCACCAATCGCGGCAAGGCAATACTGATACTCAAGGGCGAGGAAGACATCCGGCGCCTGTCGCACACCCGGTTGCTGATTGCCGACACGCACGGCATCCAGTTCCTGATTCGCGACACCGCCGCGCTGGACCGCCACAGCCGGAAACTGCTCGATCGTTTCCTGTAACGCCGCGTACCGGCTTGTGACATTTTTTTGACGCGGGTCAGCCATGAACCTGCAAAAGCGTTAATAATTATCGACTGCCCCATAATTTTTCTTAAAGCGAGACGGAGCCGGGCCAAGCAAGCATGAAGAAAAAAGACATCATCATTCGCGACATCGTTTCCCTGCGCGGCCCGAATATCTGGACCTATCGCCCGGTGCTCGAAGCCTGGGTCGACATCGGCGAACTGGAAGATTTTCCCTCCAACAAGATTCCCGGCCTTTACGAGCGCCTGACCGCCTGGCTGCCGTCGCTGATCGAGCATCGCTGCAGCGTCGGCGAGCGCGGCGGGTTCCTGAAGCGCTTGCACGAAGGCACCTGGGCCGGCCACATCCTCGAACACGTCACGCTCGAACTGCAGAATCTGGCCGGGTTGCCCGGCGGCTTCGGCAAGGCGCGCGAAACCTCCGAACGTGGCGTATACAAGGTGGCCATCCGCGCCTGGCACGAGGAAGTCACCCGTGCCGCGCTGACCAAAGGCCGCGAACTGATCATGGCGGCAATTGAAGACAAGCCGTTCGACGTAGACGCCACAATCGAGGAACTTGGCGATATGGTCGATTCCAAGTGCCTCGGGCCATCGACCGCTAGCATCGTCGATGCCGCCGACGACCGCGACATGCCGACCATTCGCCTGCTCGACGACGGCAATCTGGTCCAGATCGGCTACGGCGCCGCGATGCGCCGCATCTGGACGGCCGAAACCGACCGCACCAGCGCCATCGCCGAAACCATTTCGCGCGACAAGGACCTCACCAAGTCACTGCTCGAATCTTGCGGTGTGCCGATTCCAGAAGGTCGTGAAGTCAGCAGCGCCGAGGACGCCTGGGATGCCGCCGAAGACATCGGCCTGCCGGTTTGCGTCAAACCGGTCGACGGCAATCACGGGCGCGGCGTCTTCATCGACGTCAAGACCCGGGAAGAGGTCGAAAAGGCCTACGCCATCGCGGTCGATGAAGGCAGCGGCGTACTGGTCGAGCGCTCGGTCCCCGGCACCGAGCATCGCCTGCTGGTCATTGGCGGCAAGTTGATCGCCGCCAATCGCGGCGACATGGTGCTGGTCACCGGCGACGGAAAATCGACCGTGCGCGAGCTGATCGACACCCAGATCAATTCCGACCCGCGGCGCGGCCCGACCGAACTGCACCCGCTTTCAAACATCCGCATCGATTCCGCCGCCCGCATGGAACTCGAACGTCAGGGTCTGACTGCCGACGACGTACCGGCCAAGGACCGCGAAGTATTGATCCAGCGCAACGCCAACCACGCCTTCGACGTCACCGATGACGTGCACCCCGAAACCGCCGAACTGGCTGCGCTCGCCGCCCGCATCATCGGCCTCGACATCGCCGGTATCGACCTGGTGGCCGAAGACATCGCCAAACCGCTGGGCGCACAGGGCGGCGCCATCGTCGAAGTCAACGCCGGCCCCGGCCTGCTGATGCACCTGCGCCCCGGTGTCGGCAAGCCGCGCCCGGTCGGCAAGGCCATCGTCGACAGCCTGTTTGCCGCCGCCGAGAGCAGCCGCATCCCGGTCGTCGGTGTCACCGGCACGCGCGGCAAGACCGCCGTCGCCAAGCTGGTCGCTCACATGATTCATTTGTCCGGAAAGCATGTCGGCCTGGCCTGCAGCGACGGTGTCCATCTCGACCGCCGCCATGTTCAGAAGAGCGATGCGGCGACCTGGCAGGGCGGCCACCGCCTGCTGCTCAACCGTGCCGTCGAGGCCGCCGTCATCGAGAACGGCGCCCGCACCATACTCGGCGAGGGGCTTGCCTACGACCGTTGCGCGGTCGGCATCGTCACCAATATCGACCAGAACGCAGAAGACCTCGAGCGCTGGGATGTGCAGCCCGATGGCGGCGAATATTTCACGACCTTCCGCAACACTTACCGGACACAGATCGACGTCGTGCTGCGCAACGGCTTCGCCATCCTGAATGCCGCCGACCCGACTGTCGCCGAAATGGCCGAACTGTGCGACGGCGAAGTCATCTTCTTCGCCGCCGACCCGGCGTGTCCGGCCATGGCAGCTCACCTTGCAGACAACAAGCGTGGCGTTTTCGTCCGCGGCGGGCGCATCACGCTGGCCACCGGCAGCAACGAAATCCGCCTTTGCCGCCTCGGTGACGTACCGGTGATCGGCAAGCAGAAGGCCCCGGCGACCATTGCCAACGTGCTGGCGGCCGTTGCCGCCGGCTGGGCGCTCGGCCTGACACAGGAAGTAATCGCCACGGCGGTCAAGACCTTTGGTCTCGAACTGCCTGACCCCGCCGCCCTCTTCCCGCCGCGCACCAAAAAAGCGCAAGCCGCCAACATGGCGGCCGTCAAGAAATAACGAGGACTCAGCATCATGGAAGTTTCCCGTATTCGTGCTCTGCGCGGCCCCAATCTGTGGAGCCGGCACACCGCGATTCAAGCAATCGTCACCTGTCAGGGCACGGAAAGCGCCATCGCCAACCTGCCCGGCTTTGAAGCGCGTCTGCGCGAACGCTTCCCGGAACTCGGCGACCTGATTCCCGCCGACCACCTCGACACCGTCTCGATGGCGCACGCGCTGGAATTCGCCGCCCTCGGCCTGCAGGCCCAGGCCGGCTGCCCGGTAACCTTCAGTCGCACCGCGCAAACCATTGAAAGCGGCGTCTATCAGGTGGTCGTCGAATACACCGAAGAAGACGTCGGCCGCCTCGCTTTCGAGCGTGCCGAACAGCTCTGTCAGGCCGCACTGGACGACAGCCCCTTCGATCTCGACGGCACCCTGAAGGAATTGCGTGATCTCGACGAAGACATCCGCCTCGGCCCCTCCACCGGCGCCATCGTCGCCGCCGCCTTAGCGCGCGGCATCCCATATCGTCGCCTTACCCAGGGCAGCCTCGTCCAGTTCGGCTGGGGCAGCAAGCAGCGGCGTATCCAGGCCGCCGAAACCTGTTTCACCAGCGCCATCGGCGAAGCCATCGCGCAGGACAAGGAACTGACCAAAAAGCTGCTGCACGCCGCCGGGGTCGCCGTGCCTGTCGGCCGCCCGGTCGCAGACGAGGACGATGCCTGGATCGCCGCGCAGGAAATCGGCCTGCCGGTCGTCGTCAAGCCGCAGGACGGCAACCAGGGCAAGGGTATTTCGGTCAACCTGACCAGCGAGGAACAGGTACGCAAGGCCTATCGCGTCGCCATCGAATTCCGCGACGACATCATGGTCGAAAAATTCCTGCCCGGCCACGACTGGCGCCTGCTGGT
>CAZGPO010000135.1:0-6351 GCA_964527745.1 uncultured Dechloromonas sp. | reverse complement strand
TCCTGCAACTCCTTGAATATTTTGCGTGTTTCGAGTTCCTTGCCACCCAGATAATAGGCCATCAGTGTGCGCATCAGTTGCTTGGCTTCGCTGCGCGAGCGCGGATCGGAGAAATCCTCGGCCGCAAGATCGATCAGGGTTTTACCCGAAACCACCTGGGCGGCCGCCTCGGCATGCTCCAAGCGAACCGGACCCTGCTCCATCCGGTAAGTGTAGTGCGCTGCCGGTTCGATTGCGGCGCCAGAATTGTCGTGGGTCAGAGTCAAGCCGTAGCCGAGTTCCTGCAACAGGATTTTCTCGAAACTGCGCAGGTCGGCCTCATGCACCTTGCCGGTCGGATCGCTGGCCAGCCGGATCAGCATTTTTGCGTAACCGCTGAAAAGCCGGTCATGCGCATCTTCCCGCGGCAACAGGTGCATCAGCAATTCATTAAGATAATAACCACAAAACAGTGCTTCGCCGGTCAGCAAGGGTTGGCCGCCCTGCCATTCGGCTTTCATTAGGGTCAAGACCTCGCCTTTGCCGGCCCAGGCAATTTCCAGCGGCTGGAAGGACATCAGCAGGCCGCGAATCGCCGAGCGCGGACGGCGCGCACCGCGGGCCAGCAAGGCCATGCGCCCAAAATCCCGGGAAAACACTTCGACAATGAGACTGGTTTCCCGAAACGGGTAGGTATGCAGCACATAAGCCGGTTGCCCGTCCACCTTGCTTCGCAGGTTCATTCGTAACCGAGGCTCTTCAGGAGGCGTTCGTCGTCGTTCCAGCCCGATTTCACCTTGACCCAGACCTCAAGATAAACCTTGCCGTCGAACAGGCGCTCCATATCCTTGCGCGCTTCGCTGGCGATGCGCTTGAGCGATTCACCGCCCTTGCCGATGACGATCGCTTTGTGACTGTCGCGGTCGACGACGATTGCAGCAAAAATTCTGCGTAACGCACCCTCGACTTCGAATTTCTCGATTTCGACAGTCGTCGCATAGGGCAACTCATCGCCCAGCAGGCGGAAGACCTTTTCGCGAATGTATTCGGCGGCGAGAAAACGCTCGCTTTTGTCAGTCAGGTCGTCCTCCGGAAACATCAACCCTTCGTTGGGCAGATATTTGCGCGCTTCGGCCAGCAAATCATCGGTCTGGCGTCCCTTGGTCGCGCTGATCGGCACGACAGCCGCGTAATCATGGTCCGCCGAGACCTGCGCGAGGAAAGGCAGCAAGGCACTGCGATCCTTCAACTGGTCGGTCTTGTTGACGACCAGAATGACCGGACGATCCTTGGGCAACAGTCTGACGACAGCCTGATCCTTGGCATCGTAGCGACCCGCCTCGATGACGAAGAGGACCAGATCGACGTCGCTGAGGGTCTGTGTCACGCCGCGATTCATCGCCCGGTTCAGGGCGTTGGAAAATTTGGTCTGAAATCCAGGTGTGTCGACGAACACATATTGCGCATCGTCACTGGTGACGATGCCGGTAATCCGGTGCCGGGTGGTCTGTGCCTTGCGCGAGACGATGCTGATCTTCTCACCGACCAGTCGGTTGAGCAGCGTCGATTTGCCGACATTGGGGCGACCGACGATGGCGATGTAGCCGGAACGGAATTTCTTCATGCTTCGAGTGCTTTCAGTGCGTTGTCGGCTGCGGCCTGTTCCGCCAGGCGGCGGCTACTGCCCTGCCCCGTCGTCCGCAGGGCGGGATTCTCGATTTCGCAAGCGACCTCGAAACGTTGTTCATGCGCGGCACCGCTGGCCTCGATTACCTGATAGCGCGGCAACGGCTTTTTCCGGCCCTGCAGCCATTCCTGCAGGCGTGTCTTGGCATCCTTCTCGACCCGGCCAGGGTTCAGCTCATCTAACAGTGGCAGGTACAAGCGGCTGATGACCGATTGTGCGGATTCAAAACCGCCATCGAGGTAGACTGCGCCGATCAGTGCCTCAACGGTGTCGGCAAGAATGGACGGCCGTTGATTGCCTCCGCTCTTCAATTCGCCCTCGCCGAGACGCAAAAATTCGCCAAGCCTGAGTGAAACGGCGATTCTGTGAAGGGCATCCTGGCGGACCAGATTCGCGCGCAAACGGGAAAGATCGCCTTCCGCCAGATCAGGGTAGCGCCTGAACAGCGCAATGGCGATGACGCAGTTGAGAACCCCATCGCCGATGAATTCCAGGCGCTCGTTGTTTGGCAGACCGAAACTGCGATGGGTCAGGGCCGTCTGCAACAGGGCGCGATCGGCAAAGGCGTGCCCGAGCGCCACTGTCAGCTTCGACAAGTTCATCCCTTGTTATTCAGCGGTCGAACCCTTGTAGTTGATCACCAGGCTGACATTGGCGAATAGCGGAATAACCTTGTCGTAGTCAAACGAGGCGACGATCTTCCCGTTTTCCTTCGAGATGTCGAGTTGCTCGGCCTTGAATTCGAGATAGTCGATATTGGCGAAATTGTCGAATGTCTTCCGGACATCGGCAACGGTGGCATCGGGGCCGGCCTTGTTGACCGATGCCTTGGCGTCCTTCAGGATTTTGTAATATTCAAGCGTCGTCGGCACGACCTTCATGCCCAGCACGGCAACCAACACGAAGATCACACCCCAGAAAATCAGCCCCGAGAGAGCCACGCCACGTTGATACTTCATTTGTTTCTCCTCACTTGAAGGAACCGATCCGGCTGAGATCGCCCAGATTCAACCAGATAAAGAATGCCTTGCCGACGATGTTCTGCTCCGGAACAAACCCCCAGAAGCGACTGTCGCGACTGTTGTCACGATTGTCACCCATCATGAAATAATGCCCTGCGGGTACCTTGCAGATGACCCCTGCAGCATTGTAGGTGCAATTCTCACGATACGGAAATCCGGTCGCATCGGGAATGAATCCCGGCGCGTCGCTGTCGTTCAGGTAACGGTGTTCGACGCCGCTCATTCTAGCGACATATTGTTCCGAGTAGTAGAGCCGTTCCGGGTGCAGGTAATCGGCAATCTTCGTCGTTTCGACCGGCTGGTCGTTGATGGTCAGGCGCTTGTTCTGATAAGCGACGGTGTCACCAGGAACGCCGACGACCCGCTTGATGTAATCGAGCGAAGGATCTTCCGGATAGCGAAATACCATCACATCGCCACGCTTTGGCTCGTTGACATCGATGATTTTCTTGTTGATCACCGGCAGACGGATGCCGTAGGTGAATTTATTGACCAGAATGAAGTCGCCGACCTGCAGCGTCGGAATCATCGAACCCGAAGGAATCTTGAATGGCTCGAACAGGAAGGAGCGGAACACGAAGACGATTAGGATGACCGGGAAGAAGACGACAGCCCAAGAGACCCACAGTGGATACTTGGCATTTATGGTAGGCAGTGTGCGGAACTTCAGCACATCGATCGCGTAAAGCACACCAGTCACGACCGTCAGCGCCAGGAGAATCAGGGCAAAATTCATTATCGGTTTCTCAATTATCGACGCGCAGCACGGCCAGGAAGGCTTCCTGCGGGATTTCCACGCTACCGACCTGCTTCATGCGCTTCTTGCCCTCCTTCTGCTTCTCCAGCAGTTTTTTCTTGCGGGTGATGTCGCCGCCGTAGCATTTGGCCAGCACATCCTTGCGCATCGCCTTGACGTTTTCGCGGGAAATGATCTGCGAACCAATGGCTGCCTGAATCGCCACGTCGTACATTTGGCGAGGAATCAGCTCGCGCATTTTCGAAGCAAGTGCGCGACCACGATATTGCGCGTTGGCACGATGTACGATCAGCGACAGGGCATCGACTTTCTCGCTGTTGATCAGGATATCGAGTTTGACCACATCGGCCGCACGATATTCCTTGAAGTCATAGTCAAGCGAAGCATAGCCCTTTGAGCATGACTTCAGCTTGTCGAAGAAATCCATGACCACTTCGGCCATCGGCATTTCATAGACCACCTTTACCTGGCGACCGTGATAATGCAAGTCGACCTGATTGCCGCGCTTCTGGTTGCATAGCGTGATGACGTTGCCAAGATAATCCTGCGGCACGAAGATGGTGGCCGTGATGATCGGCTCGCGAATTTCATCGATCTTGCTCAGTTCCGGCAATTTGGCCGGATTCTCGATCTGGATTACCAAGCCATCGCGCATGACCACTTCGTAGACGACGGTCGGCGCGGTCGTTATCAAATCCTGATCAAATTGGCGCTCCAGTCGTTCCTGCACGATTTCCATGTGCAGCAGACCAAGAAAGCCGCAGCGAAAGCCGAAGCCGAGGGCTTGCGAAACTTCCGGTTCGTATTGCAGTGAGGAATCGTTGAGTTTGAGCTTTTCCAGCGACTCGCGCAGCGAGTCGTACTGATTCGATTCGACCGGGTACAAACCGGCGAATACCTGCGGCTTGATCTCCTTGAAACCTGGCAACGGCTCGGTTGCCTTGCAGTCGAGCCGCGTAATCGTGTCACCAACCTTGGCCGCTTTCAGTTCCTTGATGCCAGCGATGACGAAGCCGACTTCGCCGGCACGCAAGGCATCGCGTGCAACCGATTTTGGCGAAAATACGCCGACCTGTTCGCACAACTGCTGGGCAGTTGTCGCCATGAAAAAAAGTTTGTCCTTGGGGCGGATCTCACCATCGACCACACGAACCAGCATCACGACGCCGACGTAATTGTCGAACCATGAGTCGATGATCAGGGCCTTGAGTGGCGCTTCCGGATCGCCTTTTGGCGCCGGAATGCGTGCGACCACCGCTTCGAGGATATCTTCGACACCGAGACCGGTCTTGGCCGAAGCGAGAACCGCATCGGTGGCGTCGATACCGATCACATCCTCGATTTCTTCCCGTGCTTTTTCCGGGTCGGCCGACGGCAGATCGATCTTGTTCAGAACCGGCACCACCTCGACATCGAGGTCAAGCGCCGTATAACAGTTGGCCACCGTCTGCGCCTCGACGCCCTGCGAGGCATCGACAACCAGCAAAGCACCTTCACAGGCCGACAGCGAACGCGAAACTTCGTACGAAAAATCCACGTGTCCCGGCGTATCGATCAGGTTGAGGTTGTAGACCTTGCCGTCACGCGCCTTGTACTGCAATGCAGCTGTCTGGGCCTTGATGGTGATGCCGCGCTCGCGCTCGATTTCCATCGAATCAAGGACCTGTGCTTCCATTTCGCGGTCCGAAAGGCCTCCGCAAAGATGGATGATGCGATCGGCCAGCGTCGATTTGCCGTGGTCGATGTGGGCGATGATAGAGAAATTCCGGATGTGATCCATGCGGCTAGTAAAAAAGGGCGCTGTACCGGCGCCCTTCCCTGTTCAGAAGACCTTGGATTTTAGCGGATTTCGGCCAGATATTCACGGGTTTTGGGGACATCCAGGAAGTAATGGCAGAGTTCGGTATCACCATGCAGTAAAACCGGTATCAGTTCGTCGTATTTTGCTTCCAGCGTCGGGTCGGTATCGATGTCGATAACCCTGACCACAACGCCGAACTCCTCTGTCAACGCTGCCAAGGCCAACTCCATGTCGTGACAAAGATGGCAATAGCTGCGCCCTAGCAGCGTCAGCTCAATTTCCATTCATACCCTTGATGGTGACGAATGTCTGCATCTCGCCGCGCCGGACCAGCAGCGTGACATTGCTCCCCTTCTCGAACTGACCAAGCAACTTGTTCAGTTGATCGACCGTCTTGACCTCGGTCGTCGCCCCTTTGCTGATCAGAGCAACGATAATGTCGCCAGTACGCAGGTCGGCGCGTGCCGTCGTGCCGCGCACGTCCTCGATCAGCAAACCGGCGTCCATCTTGAGTTCCCGCTTCTGCTCGGCAGTCAGTTCGCTAAGCACAAGGCCAAGACGATTGGCCTGCTTTTCGGGCGGTTTGACGCCGCGTGCCGGATGCTCCGAGGCGACTTTCTCTTCAGCCATTTCACCAATAGTGACCACGATGTCGCGGGTCGTACCCTTGCGCCAGACCTGGACTGTCGACCGCGCTCCGGGTTTGGTGGCGCCGACCATGCGCGGCAGGTCGGCCGAGGCATTGATCGGCTTGCCATCGAACTTGAGAATGACGTCACCCGGTTCCAGTCCAGCTTTGTCTGCAGGGCCGCCCTTTTCGACGGCATTGACGACGGCACCCATCGGCCGGTTCAAAGCCAGCGAATCGGCCAGTTCCTTGCTGACTTCCTGGATCACCACGCCCAGCCGCCCGCGGCTGACTTTGCCGGAAGCGCGCAACTGGTTCTGAATTTCCATCGCCACATCAATCGGTATGGCGAAAGAAACACCCATGTAGCCGCCGCTACGGCTGTAGATCTGCGAGTTGATACCGACAACCTCGCCGCGCATGTTGAACAGCGGACCACCCGAATTGCCGGGATTGATCGCCACGTCGGTCTGGATG
>CAZGPO010000134.1:0-6360 GCA_964527745.1 uncultured Dechloromonas sp. | reverse complement strand
GGGCCTTTAATGTAGAATCGAGGACTCACGAAACAGGCAAGGAATCAACAGCATGTTGCTGATGATCGACAATTACGACAGCTTCACCTACAACATCGTCCAGTATTTTGGCGAATTGGGACAGGAGGTGAAGGTTTACCGCAACGATGCCATCACCGTCGGCGAAATTGCCCGGCTGAAGCCCGACTATCTGGTGATTTCTCCCGGACCCTGTGCGCCGGGTCAGGCGGGTATCTCGCTGGCCGCGATTCGCGAATTCGCCGGCAAGATTCCGCTGCTCGGCGTCTGCCTCGGCCACCAAGCAATCGGCGAAGCCTTCGGCGGCAAGATCGTCCACGCCAAGCAGTTGATGCATGGCAAGGTGTCCGCGGTCCACCACAAAAACGAGGGCGTTTTCAAGGGCCTGCCCAATCCGCTGACCTGTACCCGCTATCACTCGCTGGCGATCGAGCGCGCCAGCTTGCCCGATTGCCTCGACATCACCGCGTGGACCGACGACGGCGAGATCATGGGCGTCCGCCACAAGGCGCTGGCCGTCGAAGGCGTCCAGTTCCACCCCGAATCCATCCTGACCGAACGCGGTCACGACCTGCTCAAGAACTTCCTGGACGAATTCAAGAAATGACCCCGCAAGCCGCCCTCCAGCGTGTCATCGAACACCGCGAAATTTTCCACGACGAAATGGTCTCGCTGATGCGCCAGATCATGGGCGGCGAAGTCACGCCGGTCATGATCGCCGCCATCATCACCGGGCTGCGCGTCAAGAAGGAGACCATCGGCGAGATCGCCGCCGCCGCCAGCGTCATGCGCGAGCTGGCAACGCCGGTCAAGGTGCCCTACGACAAGCATTTCGTCGATATCGTCGGTACCGGGGGCGATGCGGCACACAGCTTCAACATCTCGACGGCGTCGATCTTTGTCGCCGCCGGTGCAGGCGCGAAGGTGGCCAAGCACGGCGGCCGCAGCGTGTCGTCCAGTTCCGGCAGCGCTGACGTGCTCGAAGCCCTGGGTGCCAACATCATGTTGTCGCCCGAACAGGTCGCCGCCTGCATCGCGGAAACCGGCATCGGCTTCATGTTCGCGCCCAGCCACCACAGTGCGATGAAACATGTCGCACCGGTGCGCCGCGAAATGGGCGTGCGCACCATCTTCAATATCCTCGGCCCGCTGACCAACCCGGCCAGCGCGCCGAACACGCTGATGGGCGTCTTCCATCCCGACCTTGTCGGCATCCAGGTGCGCGTGATGCAGCGCCTCGGTGCCGAGCGCGTGCTGGTCGTGCACGGCAAGGACAATCTCGACGAGATCTCGCTCGGCGCGGCGACGCTGGTCGGCGAGCTGGAGGATGGCGAGGTCCGCGAATACGAGGTGCATCCGGAGGACTTCGGCCTGCAGATGCTGTCGCTGCGCAATCTGCGCGTCGGCAGTGCCGAAGAGTCGAAGGCCATGCTGCTCGGCGCACTGGACAACAAGCCGGGCGCTGCACGCGAGATCGTCTGCCTGAACGCCGGCGCCGCGCTCTACGTTGCCAATGTCGCTGACAGTATCGGCGATGGCATCGCCAAGGCGCGGGAAGCCATCACCAGCGGGGCGGCGCGCGCCAGTCTGGCGCAGTTCGTCGAATGCACGCAACGGCTGGCACGGTAATGGCGAGCGACATTCTCGACCGGATCATCGCCACCAAGCGCGAGGAAATCGCTGCGGCCATCGCGGTGAAGCCGCTCGCCGTCGTCGAGGCCGAGGCTGCCGCGCAGCCGGCGCCGCGCGATTTCGTCGGTGCCATCCGGCACAAGATCGGCTGCGGTCAACCGGCTGTAATTGCCGAAATCAAGAAGGCCAGTCCGTCGAAAGGCGTCATCCGCCCCGACTTCCAGTCGGCGGAGATCGCCCGCAGCTATGCCCAGCATGGTGCTGCCTGCCTCTCGGTGCTGACCGACCGCCAGTATTTCCAGGGCTGCCCGGAATACCTGCAGGCTGCCCGTGCGGCGTGCGAACTACCGGTCTTGCGCAAGGATTTCATGGTCGACGCCTACCAGGTCGCCGAAGCGCGCGCCATGGGCGCCGACTGCATCCTGCTCATCGCCGCCGCGCTGAGCCTGGCCGAGATGCAGGTGCTGGAGGCGCAGGCGCACGGCTACGGCATGGCCGTGCTGGTCGAGGTGCATAACGGCGAGGAACTCGATGCAGCGCTGCAACTGGAAACCCCGCTGCTCGGTATCAACAACCGCAACCTGCGTACCTTCGAAGTCACGCTGGAAACGACGCTCGGCCTGCTCGACCGCATCCCGGCCGGGCGCGTCGTCGTCACCGAAAGCGGCATCCTGAAGCCGGAGGACGTGGCGCTGATGCGCGCCAGTCAGGTCCATGCCTTCCTGGTCGGCGAGGCCTTCATGCGGGCGCCGTCGCCCGGGGAAGAACTGGCGCGCCTGTTTTCCTGACTTCCTGATCATGTCGGCGGCTTATTGACGGCACGCCTGTCGACTGCCAAACTGCACAGGAACCGTCGTTTCGACGGCAGGGATCCAATGAGTCAGTCCAAGCCTACCTTGTTTCGCGGATTAAGTACCGCCGGATTCAATCCGGATGACGACGCCGAGACACGCCTGAAAAAATCGCTTCTGGTATTCGCCACCGGCCTCGTCTCGCTGGGGTCGATGCTGTGGCTGTTCCTGTACTGGCAGATGGGCCCGAAGTTCTCGTCGACCGCACCCTTCGTTTTCCAGTTGCTGCTGGTTTCCAACCTGATCTTTTTCCTCAAGAGTGGCAATTTCAATTTTTTCCGCTACTCGCAGCTGGCGCTTTTTCTGTTCATGCCCTTCGTCGTGCAGTGGAGCATCGGCAATTTCATCACCGCCAGCGGCATCAGCCTGTGGGGCTTGCTGGCGCCGATCGGCGCGGTGCTGTTCTTCGGCGTGCGCGAGTCGGCGGCCTGGTTTTTTGCCTACATCTTCCTGACCGCGCTATCCGGGTTTTTCGATTATTTCCTTGCTGACAGCATGGTTCCAGGCGGGACGCAGGTGCCGATCAGGGTCAGCGTTTTCTTCTTCGCGCTGAATTTCGCGGCCGTATCGACCATCGTCTACCTGCTGCTCCGTTATTCCACACAGGAAAAAGCCAAGGCGCAGGCCAGCCTCGAAGAAACCCACCGTTTGTTGCAGGATGAGCAGGACCGCTCCGAGCGCCTGCTGCTCAACATTCTCCCCGGTCCGATCGCCGAGCGGCTGAAGCACGAGAAGCAGACGATCGCCGATGGTTTCGCCGACGTCACGGTGATGTTCGTCGATATCGTCAATTTCACGAAACTGGCCGAAGGGATGTCGCCGCAGCAGGTGTTCGCGATGCTGAACCGCATCTTCTACTCGTTTGACGAACTGGCCGAGAAGTTTGGTGTCGAGAAGATCAAAACCATCGGCGACGCCTACATGGCCGCCGGCGGCCTCAACAACGAGCAGGGCAACTATTCGCAGGCGATCGCCGAACTGGCGCTGGCGATGCGCGATGTGTTACGCGACGATTTCGAGGTCAATAGCCTGCGCCTTGAAGTGCGGATCGGCATCGGTACCGGGCCGGTCGTCGCCGGAGTCGTCGGCAAGAAAAAGTTCATCTACGACCTGTGGGGCGATACCGTCAATCTGGCCAGCCGCATCACCAGCGAAGGGGTGCCGGGCATGGTGCATGTGGATGAGGCTACCTATCGGCGCCTGCAGGACCGCTTCGAGTTTCGCGAACCGCAGATCATTTATCTCAAGGGCAAGGGAAACACGCCCGTCTATCAGATCGTCGGGCCGCTAAAGTCATCCGCTGCGGCGACTGTGGCCGTCAGTTCCGCCGCACCAGCCTGAAACTCACCGCACCCGGCCGGTTCTTGGCCAGGGTCAGCCGGTAGCCCGCTTCTTCGCCCTGCTTTGCCGCATGGTAGAGGCCGATGCCTAGTCCGGATTCGGACTGCACCGGCTCCTTGAACAGCGCATCGGCAATCGCGGGCGGGATCGCCTGGCCGCTGTCCTGAACGCTGAAAACCAGGTTGTTGCGGTCAACCGTCAAATTGACCGAAATTTCAATGCCATTCTCGTGCTGACGCTTGGTCAGCGCATTCTGCAGCAGGTTTTCGGCGACGCTGTCGAACAGGTTGCCCGGCACTTCCGGCGCATCATTCAGCGATTCGTGCCAGGTAATGCCGTTGCCGGCATGGCGGTCTTTCAGGCGCGCCCACCATTCGTCGGCAGCAATGCCGCTATTGACCTCGATCTGCGGCCGCTGCAGTTTGTCGAGTGTCGTTTTCAGGCGCTCGGCGATCTGTGGCAACTGGCGCGCCAGCAACTGCGCCACCGCTACCGGGTCGCCGGGTTGCGCCGCTGCGTAACAGAGCGTTTGCAGTGACTGCAAAAGGTTTTTGACGTCGTGCGTCACGCGGGCGCCGGTTTCGTAAACTGCCTGCAGGTAGCCCATGCGCTGCAATTCGTGGGTCTGGAACTTGACGAGATAAAACTCGGTGGCCAGGCGCAGCAGCCATTCGACATGCCAGCGCATCGCTGGCGAAGGCGCGTAGCGGAAAAAGACGGTCAGACTGACGGCGCCACGCGAATAGACCTGGATATGCGGCGAAACATCCCCGAATTCACCCGCTTCGTCATTGGCCCGCCAGCGGCAGCCGACAACCCAGGGCATGTGTTCGAGTTGCCCGGTCACCGTGGCGAGGAAGCGGACCGGGTGGCTCTCCTTCTCGCTGGCTTCGGCAAGCTGGATCAGCCATTGTTCCAGCGGCAGCCCGACCGACAGCAGGTAACGCGAAAAAGCCGAACCGATGCCTGAAAATCCCGCTCGCGGATTCCACGCCCAGGCCAGCACCAACAGGGCGGCGGCAATCGACAGCGAGGTCTGGACCAGTGCCTCGACGTAGCTGATGCCGGCTACGAAAGTGAATGCCAGCGCGCCAAGGACAAATACGGCGAGGGCGAGAAAGACCAGCAGGCCGTAGAACAGGTCGAAGGCATCACCGGCCTGGCGGCGCTGTGCATGGGCCGGGAAAAGCGGCAGCAGGGCGAGCATGGCCGGCATGTAGAGGCCGATCGTCGTGCGCGGCAAGGGATCGAGGACGACCGTCGGCGAAACTTCCGGAACGACACCGAAGATGATCAGGCAGACCAGATAACCGAAGGCCAGCAGGTAGCCGCTGCGTTCGAAGCGACTGCTGGTCCATAGCACACGACCGCCGATCACCGCCGCCAGTGCCCCGCCCCAGATCAGCATCAGCCACGGGTTGAGCAGCCAGGTCGAGGCCAGCGCTACGGCCAGCAGCAGCCCGCCTTGGCGCGGACTCATGCGCCGTTCACCGGCGACGAAAGGTTGCCAGAGCAGAAACAGCCCGAGGGCGACGATCCACAGGATGCGGACGGCTGGCAGCTTCCAGCCGCCAAAGGCCAGAAAATGCAGTAGAAGAAGGTGTCCGGCTAGCAGGAAATGCGGCTGGCGCAGCCACCAGGGCGTTGGGTTGAGTGGTTTGGCGGTGTTCATGTTTTCAACAACTGTCGAATTTTCGACAGGTTAAACGGAAAAATCGGGTGCTGATACTGCCATTTGACGGCAATTTTACATGGCACGGAGTTTGCTTGAGATTGTGCAGCAAAAATCAACGGAGAAAATCATGAAAAATACCCAAGGCGGCTTCACCCTCGTCGAAATTGCCATCGTTCTGGTCATTATTGGCCTGCTGCTCGGCGGCGTACTCAAGGGGCAGGAATTGATCAATAGCGCCAAGGTGAAAAACCTTGCCAATGATTTCCGCACTATCCCGACCATGGTATTTGCATATCAGGACAAATTCAGGGCGCTTCCGGGAGATGATCGTGCCGCTTCAGCTCACGTCGCCGGGGTACCATTAGCCACCAATGGCAACGGCGATGGCAGAATCGATGGTGCTTGGAATGCGCCAACGCCTTGTGCGACAGAGTCATGTAATTTCTGGCAGCATGTTCGTCTCGCCAATCTTGCTGCTGGGTCAACTGATCCTGCAAATCCAGACTATATTCCCAGAAACTCGGAGGGCGGATCCATCGGCATCACAGGGGGCGACCCGTCTGGTAATAACTGGGCTGGTAATTTCTTCGTGTGTTCCTCGAATATTCAGGGGCGGTTTGTTCGTCAGCTTGATATCACCTCAGATGATGGCAATACTTCAACGGGGAGCATTCGTGTTATTGCGGCAGCTGATGGCGCGGCAATTCCTGCCAATCTAACTCCAGCCGACGATGCTCGCCTCTTCGCCGTGTGTTCTTCTAACTAAGAACTACTCAGAGCATCCTTGGAAAGCCCGCTTCGGCGGGCTTTTTTCATTTCTGGAGCAGCCGTTCTTCGGCTATG
>CAZGPO010000133.1:0-6381 GCA_964527745.1 uncultured Dechloromonas sp. | reverse complement strand
AAAAACTGCTGATTATCACCAGCGACCGCCTGTCGGCCTTCGACGTCATCCTGCCCGACCCGATCCCGAAGAAGGGCGAAGTCCTGCAGGCTGTCGCCAATTTCTGGTTCGACAAGCTCGGCCACATCGTGCCGAACCAGCTGACCGGCATCGACCCGGAAACGGTCGTCACCGCAAACGAGCGCGATCAGGTGCGCGGCCGCGCCGTCGTCGTCAAGCGCCTGAAGCCGCTGCCGATCGAGGCCGTCGTCCGCGGCTATGTCATCGGCTCCGGCTGGAAAGACTACCAGCAGACCGGCGCCATTTGCGGCATCGCGCTGCCGGCCGGCCTCAAAATGGCGGCCAGGCTGCCGGCACCGATCTTCACCCCGGCGACCAAAGCCGAGGCCGGCGATCACGACGAGAATGTTTCATTCGAGCAAGCCGCGGCCAACTGCAACGCCGCACTGGCCGACGCACTCAAGGGAACCAGCAAAACTGGTGCCCAACTCTGCGCCGAGGCCCGTGACGCCGCGCTGCGCCTGTATGAGGAAGCGGCGGCCTACGCCGCGACACGCGGCATCATCATCGCTGATACCAAATTTGAGTTCGGCATTGACGGGGCCGGCACGCTGCACCTGATCGACGAGGCGCTGACCCCTGACTCGTCGCGCTTCTGGCCGGCCGACCAATACCAGGAAGGCAGCAACCCGCCGTCCTACGACAAGCAGTACGTCCGCGATTACCTCGAAACGCTCGACTGGGGTAAGGTTGCGCCCGGCCCCAAGCTGCCGGCCGAGGTCATCGCGCGGACCAGCGCCAAATATATCGAAGCCTGCGAACGGTTGACCGGCAAAACTTTATAGGCGCCGCACACGAACCTGGCCGTCCCGGCGCGGTCGAAGGGAAATAATATTTGGGAGGGCGCAGTTCGTGAATGCTTCGTTTGACCGTGCCAGCCAGTCCACCGCAAAGCCGCGCATCCGCCGAGTTGCGCCGGGCCGCATCATTGCCTGGCTGGGCGCCGGCTGGCGTGACCTCGTGGCCAATCCGATTCCCAGCCTCGCCTACGGACTGCTGTTCGGCATCGGCGGCGACCTGATCCTGCTCGCCAGTCTTGGTCGCCCGCACTTGTTTACAGCTGCCCTGTCCGGATTCTTCCTGGTCGCGCCACTACTGGCAGTCGGTCTCTATGAACTGAGCCGCCAACGTGCGTCCGGAACGAAGCCGACCTTCATCGGCTCGCTGCGGGTTTTCCGCGGCAATGGCCAGGCAATTCCCTTCTTTGCACTTTTTCTCGGGGTCATCGCGCTGATCTGGGAGCGCGCCTCGGCAATCGGTTTCGGCTTGCTCGGCGGTGCTGGCGGCACCAATACCAAGCAGTTCATCGCGCAGGCCGTGGCCAACAGCGACAACACCGTTTTCCTTGTTCTCTGGTTGGTTCTCGGCGGCCTGCTGGCTCTCGTCACCTATGCGTTCAGCGTCATTTCTGTTCCTCTGATGGTCGACCGCGACAGCGACTTCGTTACGGCAACGCAGGCCAGCCTTCAGGCCTTTTTCGCGAATCCGCTGACACTGCTGCTATGGGCGGCGATCATCGTCGCGCTGACCTTGCTCGGGTTTGCCACGCTGCTCTTTGGTCTCGTCATCATCATGCCGATTCTCGGCCACGCCTCGTGGCACGCCTATCGCGACCTTGTCGAATAACTTCCCTCGACCAACCTTACGGGCGGCGCAGACTGCCCTTTTTCATACCCCAAAGATCATGACAACAAACAACCCCCTGCTCGACTTCGCCGACTTGCCCCGTTTCGACCTGATCCGGCCCGAACATGTCAAACCGGCCATCGAATCGCTGCTGACCGACGGCCGGACGTTGATCGAACGCCTGACCGCCGACAGCACGCCGGCCACCTGGGCCGACTTCGCGGGGGCGCTGTCCGATGGCCTGGAGCCGTTCGGCCGGGCCTGGGGTATCGTCGGCCACCTGCATTCGGTCAACGACGTGCCGGCCTGGCGCGAGGCCTACAACGAGATGCTGCCGGAAGTTTCGCGCTTCTACGCCGAGCTCGGCCAGAACCTGAAGCTGTTCGACAAATACAAGGCCTTGCGAAAAAGTGGGCAGTTTTCGGCGTTGACCGTGGAACAACAGAAAATCGTCAATAACGAGATCCGCGACTTCCGCCTCTCCGGCGCCGAATTACCGGAAGACCAGAAACCCCGCTTTCAGGCCATCGTGGAGGAACTGTCGCAGCTTTCCGCCAAATTCTCCGAAAACCTGCTCGACGCAACCAATGCGTTTGCCGAAGTAGTCACTGACGAAGCCCTGCTCGCCGGTCTGCCGGATGACGCGAAGGAAGCGGCCAAGACTGCCGCCGAAAAAGCCGGTGCCGAAGGCTGGAAATTAACGCTGCACGCCCCGTCCTACGGCCCGGTCATGCATTACGCTGACAGCCGCGGCCTGCCCGCCCGCCTGTACCGCGCCTACGCGACGCGCGCCGCCGAATTCGACGACGGTTCGAACAAGCCGGAATGGGACAACACGCCGATCATCCAGCGCATGCTCGAACTGCGTATCGAAGACGCCAAGATGCTCGGCTTCGCCAATTTCGCCGAAGTCTCGCTAGCCCCGAAAATGGCCGACACGCCGGCCCAGGTGCTCGCCTTCCTGCGCGAACTGGCGGCCAAGGCCAAGCCCTTCGCCGAGAAGGACATGGCCGAACTGCTCGCCTTCGCCAGGGACGAGCTCGGCATCGCCGACTTCCAGCCGTGGGACGCCGCCTACGTTTCCGAAAAACTGCTACAGGCCCGCTACGCCTTCTCCGAGCAGGAGGTGAAACAGTATTTCACCGAACCCAAGGTACTCGGCGGCCTGTTCCAGGTTATCGAAAGCCTGTTCAACGTCAAGGTCAAGCCGGACACGGCGCCGGTCTGGCACGAGGACGTCAAGTTCTTCCGCCTTGAGACACCGGCCGGCGATCTGGTCGGCCAGTTCTACCTCGACCTCTACGCCCGCGAAACCAAGCGCGGCGGCGCCTGGATGGACGAAGCCCGCTCGCGTCGCAGGGTGCTCAACGGTATCCAGAAGCCGATTGCCTACCTGAACTGCAATTTCTCGCGCCCGGTGGGCAATAAACCGGCCACCTTCACCCACGACGAAGTGATCACGCTGTTCCACGAAACCGGCCACGGCCTGCACCACCTGCTGACCCGCGGTGAAGAGCTTGGCGTTTCCGGCATCCACGGCGTTGAGTGGGATGCCGTCGAACTGCCTTCGCAGTTCATGGAAAACTATTGCTGGGAATGGGATGTGCTGGAGGGCATGAGTGCCCATGTCGACACCGGCGCCACGCTGCCGCGCCAACTGTTCGACAAGATGCTCGCCGCCAAGAACTTCCAGAGCGGCATGATGGCCGTGCGTCAGATCGAGTTCTCATTGTTCGACATGCTGATCCATTCCGATTTCGACCCGAAATCCGGGTTGACCGTGATGGACGTCCTCAACGAAGTACGCAAGGAAGTCGCCGTGCTGTTGCCACCCGCATGGCACCGTTTCCCGAACAGTTTTTCGCACATTTTCGGCGGCGGCTACGGCGCCGGCTATTTCAGCTACAAGTGGGCGGAAGTGCTGTCGGCCGACGCCTACGCGGCCTTCGAGGAAGCCGGCGACCCGTTCGATGCCACCGTCGGCAAGCGCTTCCTCGATGAAATCCTGTCGGTCGGCGGCTCGCGCCCGGCCATCGAGTCGTTCAAGGCTTTCCGTGGTCGCGAACCGAGCGTTGACGCACTGCTCCGCCATAGCGGTATGATTGCTGCGTAAGCAATGATTCGGGGAGAATGATGATGCGCTATCTGCTGATCCTGTGCCTGACTCTGGCCAGCACCCTTGCCGCCGGCGAAACCTACCGCTGGGTCGACCCGCAGGGCCGTACCGTAATCTCGGATACACCGCCTCCGGGACGTGCCCATGACGTCAGCCGCGCCGAAAGCGCCAACCCGGAAAGCGACGGCCTGCCCTATGCTGCAAAACGGGCTGCCGAAAATTATCCTGTCACGTTGTACACCTCGGCCGACTGCGTCAGCGAATGCAAGCAGGCGCGCGAATATCTCAACACGCGCGGCGTGCCGTTTACCGAGAAAATGGTGCAGAAGCAGGAAGACATCGACGAGTTGAAGAAACTGGTCGGCGACGTTTTCGTGCCTTCGCTCAAGGTCGGCAAGCAGACTTTCCGCGGTTATGAGCCCGTTGCCTACGGCAACCTGCTCGACCTCGCCGGCTACCCGAAAAGCGCGGCCTACGGCAGCAAGCCGTCAGGCGGTCTGGCCAAGTGAAGATTGCGAGCTGGAACGTCAATTCGCTCAAGGTGCGCCTGCCGCATCTGCTCGACTGGCTGGCCGAACAGCAACCCGACGTCCTGTGCCTGCAGGAAACCAAGCTTGAGGACCACAATTTCCCGCGTGCCGAGATCGAGGCAGCGGGTTATCAGGTCGCCTTCTCGGGCCAGAAGACCTACAACGGCGTCGCCCTGCTCGCCCGCCAGCCGATCAGTGATGTCATCTGCGGCAATCCGCACTTTCCCGACGAGCAGAAGCGGCTGATCGCCGGCACCGTCGGCGACACCCGCGTCATCTGCGCCTACATGCCGAACGGCCAGGCGGTCGGCAGCGACAAGTACGACTACAAACTGCGCTGGCTCGATGCGTTGGAAAAATGGCTAGCCGAGGAACTGGCGCAGCACCCGAATCTGGCCCTGTGCGGCGACTACAACATCGCCCCCGACGACCGTGACGTCCATGACCCGCAAGCCTGGGCCGGGCAGATTCTCTGTTCCGAACCCGAGCGCAGCGCGTTCCGGCGCCTGCTTGGCCTCGGCCTCGAAGACAGCTTCCGGCGCTTCGAACAACCGGAAATGACCTTCTCGTGGTGGGACTACCGCATGCTGGGCTTCCAGAAAAACCGCGGTCTGCGTATCGATCATGTGTTGCTGTCTGCGGCGCTGGCCCGCCGGTGCTCAGCGGCCGGCATCGACCGCGCGCCGCGCAAGCGCGAACGCCCCTCAGACCACGCGCCAGTCTGGGCGCAAATCGACTGAAACGATGACTGCTACGGTCGACCGCGAAAATGTGCTGAATTTGTACCCGGCACTGGCCAGCCTGTCGGCGTCCCGTCTGGACGAATTGCTGCAACTGTTCGCCACCATGCAACTCCCCGCCGGCACCCCGGTTTTTGCCGAACACCAGCCCTGCCAGGGGTTTCCGCTGCTGCTCGAAGGCAGCATCAAGGTCGTCAAGCAGGCCGCCAACGGACGCGAACTGATGCTCTACCGCGTCACGCCGGGAGGTTCGTGCATCATCACCTCGAGTTGTCTGCTCGGCCATAGCGAGTACAACGCTCGCGGCATCGCCGAAGCGCCGCTGCGACTGCTGCTTGTGCCGGCAAAAGCTTTCGGGCAATTGATGCTCGAACATGCGCCGTTCCGTGATTTCGTCTTTCATCTTTTTGCCGAGCGCATCGGCGAACTGATGCAACTGGTCGAGGAAGTCGCCTTCACCCGTCTCGACCAACGCCTGGCCCGGCTGATCCTGGGTCACGACAAAGCCGTCCTCAACATTACCCATCAGCAACTGGCCGACGAACTGGGCAGCGTGCGCGAAATCGTCAGCCGCCTGCTCAAGGGCTTCGCTGCGCAGGGGCTGGTTTCGCTTGGCCGCGAGCAACTGAATATCGTCGACCGGAACGGCCTACAAAAGATCGCCGCTATGTGACTCAGGTTACAGACGCAGGCCCGACGCGTGACTAGAATGAAACCTGTAATCTCAACCTGATGGAGAACGGATCATGAAAACCAATGTTGGCGGAATCGACAAAATCCTGCGTATCGTCGTCGGCCTCGGCCTCGTCGCCTGGGCGCTCGTGGGCGGTGGCCCGGTCTGGGCCTGGATCGGCGTCGTACCCCTGGCTACCGGCCTGTTCAACTTTTGCCCGGCTTATACCCTGCTCGGCATGAACACCTGCCCGACCAAGAAGTAATTCAGCTTGACTGAACCCAAAACCCGCTGCGGCGGGTTTTTTTATGTCAGAAAGTTGGCGATGCGGACATAATCCGCAACCGTCAGATCCTCGGCCCGGCGGGTCGGATCGATACCAAGTTCGGCGAACCCGAGATCGCTCAGCGAGCCCTTGAGCGTGTTGCGCAGCATCTTGCGCCGTTGCGAGAACGCGGTCTGAACGACTTGCGACAGCTTGTCCTGGCTCTTCGCATTCAGTTCGGAAACATCCTTGGGAATCAGTCGCACGACAGCCGATTGCACCTTGGGCGGCGGGTCGAAGCTTTCCGGCGGCACGTCGATCAGCCATTCGAGGTGAAAGCGGTATTGCAGCATCACCGAGATGCGGCTGAA
>CAZGPO010000132.1:0-6421 GCA_964527745.1 uncultured Dechloromonas sp. | reverse complement strand
CGAAATCAGGCGTACTGCAAGGTACCGTGGGTTCGAATCCCACCCTCTCCGCCAGCAACCAAATACTCAAGCGCCTTGCGGGGCGCTTTTTTATTTTACCCATCATTGAACCCATCGTTACGGATAGCGATTGGGTGAAACGATGCGGTACGGATTATGCCTTATCGGGTCGGTTCTCCGGAACGGCGATTACTGCCCTTTGCCAGTCTTCAGGAATGTATTGCCTTGGTCTTCTTGAATTAGGGACCGGCGAAAATTACTTGTAATATTTGCAGCCGACACTCGGTGTAACGCAGTAGCGCCCAAGAGCAGAGAAATACGTTTGGTATGGGGCTTGGGGGCGTGTTTCAAACGATTCGCCACGACATACACAGATCTTGGTGGTCATTGGATTTCTCCATACAAAATTCATATGGAAACTTCTGAATTACATCGACCAACATGCGCTAACCAATAAAACATCCATTAACACCCATTTCAGTCCACCGCTTCTGATGGGTATTCAGTTTTGATAAATGGGTGTTATTGGGTGTAGTATTGGTTCCATGCTACGAACTGACTCCCTACTGATCACCCCTGAAATCCTGAGCCTGATCGCTCGGATCGACGAGTTCAAAGGTGCTTGGCGCGCTCTGGTCACGCTTGCGCCTGATCGACTTTCAGCCTTGCGCAGGGTTGCCACCATCGAGAGCATTGGCTCGTCTACGCGCATAGAGGGCAGCAAGCTGACTGACCGGGAGGTGGAGAAGCTGCTTTCCAATCTGGCGATCCAGTCCTTCGAAACCCGCGATGAGCAGGAAGTGGCTGGCTATGCCGAATTGATGGACTTGGTGTTCAGCTCCTGGCGGGACCTTCCATTCAATGAGAACCACGTCAAGCAACTGCACCAGATGCTGCTTCGCCATAGTGAGAAAGACTCACGGCACCGTGGGCAGTACAAGACCAATTCAAACAGCGTGGCCGCGTTCGATGAGAGTGGTGCGCAGATCGGCATCGTGTTCGAGACGGCAAGCCCTTTCGATACACCTCGCCTGATGGCTGAACTGGTGGCATGGGTCAACGATGAACGCGACAAAGCGCAATTCCACCCACTGCTGATTATTGCTATCTTCGTAGTGGTGTTCTTGGAAATTCATCCATTCCAGGATGGCAACGGCCGACTCAGCCGCGTTCTGACGACATTGCTGTTGATCCAGGCAGGCTATGCCTATGTGCCTTACAGCTCGCTGGAAAGCGTGATCGAGCTCAACAAGGAAGCTTACTATATGGCTCTTCGGCAGACGCAAGAGTCAATCCGAACGGATGTACCCAACTGGCAACCATGGCTGGTTTTTTTCCTGCGCTCGCTGGCAGAGCAGGTCAGACGACTGGAAAAGAAAGTCGAACGCGAGAGAATCGTGCTGGCGGCCTTGCCATCACTGTCATTGCAGATCGTCGAATTTGCCCGTGAGCATGGACGCGTCACGATCGGTGAAGCCATGAAATTGACAGGCGTCAGTAGAAACACGCTGAAGCAACACTTCCGTAATTTGGTGGAGCGTGGCCATTTGAATCAGCAAGGCAGTGGGCGCGGAGTTTGGTACGAGCTAAAGTGAAATGCGACGAGATCAATTCGAGTGCACGCCTCGAAGTGGGTTTCTCTTTTTGAAGCAGTCGCCGATACGCATCTGATAATTGGCACATCGATAGGCAGCTTTTCGCGAATGTTCTCGCAGCTGTTGCAGGCAGGATTGTGCTGGGTGGTTGCGCTTGGGTGGGAAGTGCTGTTCCACCGCCAGCACCCCCCAATATTCAAGCGCCTTTCGGGGCGCTTTTTTATTTTTCCGATCCCGTCCCGACCTTGGGGTCGGGACGATCCGGCGTTGTTCATTTCAGGCCCGGTGAATCGGCTTGTAGCGGATACGCTTGGGCTTGGCGCCTTCTTCACCCAGGCGCCGGCGCTTGTCTTCCTCGTATTCCTGATAGTTGCCAGGGAAGAAGGTCCATTGCGAGTCGCCCTCGGCGGCCAGGATGTGCGTACAGATCCGGTCGAGGAACCAGCGGTCGTGCGAGATGACCAGCGCGCAGCCGGGGAATTCGAGCAAGGCGTCTTCCAGCGCGCGTAGCGTTTCGACGTCAAGGTCGTTCGACGGTTCGTCGAGCAGCAGCACGTTGCCGCCGGTCATCAGCGTCTTGGCCAGATGCAGGCGGCCGCGTTCGCCACCGGAAAGGTTGCCGACCTGTTTGCCCTGGTCGCCGCCCTTGAAATTGAAGCGGCCGATGTAGGCGCGGCTCGGCATCTCGAACTTGCCGATTTGCAGCACGTCGCTGCCTTGGGCCAGTTCCTCGAACACGGTCTTGCTGCCATCGAGGCAGTCGCGCGACTGGTCGACGTAAGCCATCTTGACCGTCGGGCCGATGATGACCTCGCCGGAGTCGGGCTGTTGCTGGCCGGTAATCATCTTGAACAGCGTCGATTTGCCGGCGCCGTTGGGGCCGATGATGCCGACGATGGCGCCGGGCGGGATGTTGAACGACAGGTTGTCCATCAGCAACTTGTCGCCGAAGGACTTGCTGACGCCGTTGAACTCGATGACCTTGTCGCCCAGCCGATCGCCGACCGGAATGAAGATTTCCTGGGTCTCGTTGCGCTTCTGGTATTCGTGACTGGACATTTCCTCGAAGCGCGACAGGCGCGCCTTGGACTTGGCCTGGCGGGCTTTCGGGTTGGAACGCACCCATTCCAGTTCCTGCTTCATCGCCTTCATGTGGGCATCGACCTGCTTCGATTCGGTCTCGAGGCGGGCTTCTTTCTGCTCGAGCCAGCTCGAATAATTGCCCTTCCACGGGATGCCGTGGCCGCGGTCGAGTTCGAGGATCCACTCGGCGGCGTTGTCGAGGAAGTAGCGGTCGTGGGTGACGGCGACCACGGTGCCGGGGAAGCGGACGAGGAACTGCTCCAGCCACTCGACCGATTCGGCGTCGAGGTGGTTGGTCGGTTCGTCGAGCAGCAGCATGTCCGGTTTTTCGAGCAGCAGCTTGGCCAGTGCCACACGGCGCTTTTCGCCGCCGGACAGGTTGCCGATCACGGCATCCCAGGGCGGCAGACGTAGCGCATCGGCGGCGATTTCCATCTGGTTTTCCGTATCGGACCCGGCGGTGGCGATGATCGCCTCGAGCCGCGCCTGTTCCTCGGCCAGCTTGTCGAAGTCGGCGTTCTCGTCTGCATAGGCGGCATAAACTTCATCGAGCTTGGCCTGCGCCTGCATGACCTCGCCGAGTGCCGATTCGACTTCTTCACGCACCGTTCTGGCGGGGTCGAGCTGCGGTTCCTGCGGCAGGTAACCGATCGAGACGCCGGCCAGATGCTGCACCTCGCCGTCGAATTCCTTGTCCACGCCAGCCATGATGCGTAGCACGGTCGATTTGCCTGAGCCGTTCAGGCCGAGCAGGCCAATCTTGGCGCCGGGAAAGAAGGAGAGGGAAATATCCTTGATGATCTGCCGTTTGGGCGGCACGATCTTGCTGACGCGCAGCATGGACATGACGTACTGAGCCATAGTGAATAGCCTTATATTTCAGTTGGTTATATTTATTGAAGCTGTTTTTAGTAGCCGATGTTGACGATGGTATCGACCACGATGGACGAACTGCCCGAGAGCAGCAGCACATCGCCGCCGACCCGCACGTAACGATGGCTGGGTGGAGGTGGCGGCAGGCGCCTGACTAGATCTTGTGGCAGCGGATAGTATGCGACATCCCGGGGCAAGGGATAACCCTTCCGCCATTTCTTGGCCTGGCCAGGTGGCAGGCAGCCATTGTTCTTCTTTGCCAGTCCCGGCGGGCATTTGCCGGAGCTGAATTCACGTCCGTAATAGTCGTTGATCATTCGACGATCGTTGTCGCCGAAATAAACTTGAATCGAAACGTCGCCGTTTCTGTTGTCCTGATAATAGCCGGCACGGTCGTCATCGCCGTGCTTGTTGCCATGTCCATGTTTGCCGCCCTTGTCGGCCAGGGCGCAAGTGCTCGTCAGTAACGCGGACAGGGCCAGGATGGTCAGGCGAGTTGCCTGCGAATTGTGTGTTGGCATGAGATTTCACCTTTGAATCGAGAGCCGCAGTCTACGGGGCTTGATGCCGAATGACCAGCCCCCTTGTCTCTCGCGCCAGGCGAAAAGATCCGGTACCGCCGTGGCCGATACCGGATCTGTGCGAATCGCCGTACCTCAGCCGCTAACGGCGCTCAGCGGATGTGCCGTTTCGCTACGGGGGCGTTGCTGGGGGGATTTTTCGGCCGAAAGGGTATCGATGTCGCCACACAGTTCACCGCCTTCGTCGATGACCAGCTTGCCATAGCGGATCTTGCCGCTGACCCGCCCGGTGGCGTGGATGATCAGTTGCGATCGGGCAGTCAGTTCGCCATCGAAAGCGCCGTGAATCTCGGCGATATCGATACTGACCTTGCCGGCGAATGCACCCTTTTCAGCTATGCGGATGACGCGGCTGTCCATCGTCGCTTCGACCCGCCCTTCAACGACCAGGGTATCGCAATCGAGAATCTCGGCACCCTTGAGCTTGACATCGGGGCCGACGATCAGGCGCGCCTCGGAGGCGGCTTTTTCAGCTACCGCTGCCGTCTCTGCCGGTAGCGGTGCGGGACTGGCAGTCGGCCTGGAATCACTTGCAGCCTGGATGGCAGCCTTTGTGGTGAGGTCGGCGACAGGTTCCGTACTCGCTGTGGCGCTGGGGCTGAGCACGCTACGGACGTCTTTGCGGGTTACCGGATCATTGCGCGTAGTGAAGCTCTGTTTGTTGAACATGCGGTCTCCTTGGTTTTGCGTGAAAAACCGAAAAACTGCAGCGATAAGCGTGCCAGAAATAATTATTCAATTTAAACAATTGGTTGAAATTAAAACTTGAATGTTGCCAGGCATCCGGACGGCCTGATTGTCGTGGTGTGGCGACAGCTAAATCACTAATGAACGTCAACGCCCTTGAACTGGTTATTCATGCTTGTCCGAAAAAAACGACGGTTCATTAAGCCAATGATTTATAATGTGATTTCTATGGTTCTTGACCAATTGTAAGGGTCTCCTCGGCTTTTCCAGTAGCGGCGTTTCCGACGGTTGCGGTCTACACTGGATATTTTCTTAAAATCGGGTTGCATGATTCGAATTTCATTCCGCCAGGGCATGCTGGCCGGCTTCGTGATGATCGTTCTGCTATTGGGCGGCGCGTCCCTGGGCAGTTGGCTGGTGGTCGAGCATTTCGTCGACCGCAGCCGGCAGAACGGTGAGCAGGCGCTGCAGATGGCGGCATCGATCCAGGAGCTTGGCGAGCGCACCGTCGATATGGCGCGGAGTGCCCGACAATTTCTGGTGCTTGAGGAAGCGACCATCCGTCAGCGTTTCGACGACAATCTGGCGCAGGCGCTGGCGGTTGTCGATCGTCTCGATGCGCTCGACGCCAAGCCGCTCAGGTCACTGCTGGGCGAATGGCGGGAATGGGCCGAGAAGCTGCGTCGCGGCATTAATCACAGCACGCCGGCGGCGGAACTGACGCCGGTCATGAGTCGGCTGGCTGAAATCAACGGGCTGCTCAAGGGCGCCGGGCAGCACTGGATTGACATCCAGAACAGCACGCTGCTCGCCGAACTGGAGGCCAGCCGACTGCGCCTCGGCGGACAGATTGCGCTGGCGCTTGGCGGCGCCTTTCTTGTCGTACTGGCCGTTGGCTGGTGGCTGGTGCGCCCCTTGCGCAATCTGGAGCAGGCGATCGCCCGGCTTGGCGAAAAGCGTTTCGACGAGCCGGTCGAGGTTGGCGGTCCGGCCGACTTTCGCCAGCTCGGACGGCAACTGGACTGGCTGCGTCAGCGCCTGGCCGAACTGGAAGATGACCGAGAACGGGCCTTGCGTCATGTCTCGCATGAACTCAAGACGCCGCTGACCGCTCTGCGCGAAGGCGTGGCGTTGTTGCAGGAAGAGGTTCCCGGACCGCTCGGCATTGCCCAGCAGGAGGTCGTCACCATCCTGCAGAACAACGTAATGGGCTTGCAGCGCCAGATCGAAGGTCTGTTGAGCCTCAACGCAGCGGCGTTCGAGAGTAACCGCCTGGTCAGGCAGTCGGTTGGCCTTCGTGATTTTCTGGCCGAAACGGCCCGACGCCGCGAGTTGCACAGTCAGGCCCGGCAGTTGACACTGAGCATCGAAGCGCCCGATGAGCAGGTTGCGATCGATGCTGAAAAAGTCGCCGTGATTATCGATAATCTGTTGTCGAATGCCATCGATTTCAGTCCCGATGGTGGCGAAATTCGCTTGCTGGCGGGGATCGGTGACGGCAAGTTGCGTATCGAGTGCATCGACCAGGGGCCGGGCGTCGCCGACGAAGACCAGGAAAGAATTTTCGAGCCTTTTGTCCAGGGCCGGCGAAAAGCTTCGGCA
>CAZGPO010000131.1:2891-6465 GCA_964527745.1 uncultured Dechloromonas sp. | reverse complement strand
TTTTGCGCCCAATGATGACTCTCCCGTTATATTGCGGAAGGCATGGGGCACAGGCGGCTTCGAAGGCGTCGACCGCAGCAGCGATGCCGTCGACGACCTCGTTGTTCAGCGCGTTCATCGCCTCCGGTCGGTTGATGCGGATCAGGCCCACCTTGCCGTGGGTTTCGGTCAGGACGACTTGGCTCATGTCAGTTCTCCAGAAAATGACCGCGCTGGCATGAGCCGGGCGGTTCGTGTCGATTATCGTGTTAGCTTCGGCTTGGGCCGGAGGCCGCCAGTTTAGCGTTCGTCGAAGCTGACCGTCAGCTGTTTGGTGGTGGCACGGGCCTGGCAGCTGAGGACGTAGCCCTGTTGCATCTCGTCGGCTTCCAGCGTGAAATTCTTGTCCATTACCACTTCGCCGCACAGCACCTTGGCGCGGCAGGTGCAGCAGACGCCGGCCTTGCACGAGAAGGGCAGGTCGAGGCCGGCGTTCAGCGCGGCATCGAGCACATGCTCATCGGGGCCAATGTGCAGTTCGTGTTGCTTGCCATCGAGGACGACGGTCAGCGCGATGTCCTTGGCGGCGGACTGTTTGACCGGGGCGGCATCGGTGTCGGCCTGGATCTTTGCGGCCTGGGCCGGGCCGGAGGTGAAGCGTTCCGTGTAAACACGGTTTTCCGGAACGCCGGCATCGATCAAGGCTTTCTCGGTCGCCTCGATCATCGCTTCCGGGCCGCAGATGAAGACTTCGTCCATGCTGCCGACCGGCAGCAGCGCCTTGATGATCGCCCGTACCTTGTCGCCGTCGATGCGGCCCTGCAGCAGGTCAACTTCCTGGGCCTGGCGGGAGAGGATGTGGATCAGCGTCAGGCGGTTCGGGTAGCGGTCTTTGAGGTCCTGCAGCGCCTCGTTGAACATCACGCTGGACATCCGGCGGTTGCCGTAGACCAGCGTGAATTTTGATTCCGGCTGCTCTTCCAGCGTGCTGGCGGCAATCGACAGGATGGGCGTAATGCCCGAACCGGCGGCAAAGCCGACGCGGTGGATGGCGCGCTGTTTTTTGATCGTGAAGCGGCCATCCGGCGGCATCACGGCCAACCGGTCTCCGGCCTTCAGCGATTGCGCAGCCCAGTTGGAAAAGACACCGCCTTCAACCGGGCGGATGCCGATTTCCAGTTCGCCGACCGAAGCCAGCCGGCTGCGCGGGCTGCTGATCGAGTAAGTGCGGCGGATATCCTGGCCGTTCAGCTGCATGCGCAAGGTCAGGAATTGACCCGGCTGGAAGGCGAAGTGCTCGCGCTCGCCGGCGGGAATGTCGAAAGTGATCGCCACCGAGCCGGCCGCTTCGGGGCTGACGCGCTTGATGGTGAGGTCGTGAAAACGGGGGGAAGACATGTCTGGGCAACTCCAAATGTCTAATACGGCTTGAAGTAATCGAACGGTTCCTGACAGTCCTGGCACTTGTACAGCGCCTTGCAGGCCGTCGATCCGAAATGGGCGGATTCGAGCGTATTGCTCGAACCGCAATGCGGGCAGGGCACGGCTTCGGCCAGGGCCGGCTTGCTGATGAAACGCATCACCGAGCTGCCGGCTGGTGTCTGGTGCGGCGGGGCGATGCCGTAGGCGAGCAGTTTCTCCTTGCCGGATTCGCTCATCCAGTCGGTAGTCCAGGCGGGTGCCAGCTGGGTGACGACGCGGGCGGAAATTCCGGCGTTTTTCAGCGTTGACCGCACGTCATCCTCGATCTGGCCCATCGCCGGGCAGCCGCTGTAGGTCGGCGTGATGACCACCTCCAGCCCGTCCGCACCCTGCCGGACATCGCGCAGGATGCCCAGTTCGCGCAGCGAAATGACCGGGATTTCCGGATCGGCAAGGTTCTCCAGCGCGGCCCAGGCGGCGGTGACCGTGGCAGTCATCGGCTTACCAGGCCCCGTTCGGGTGGGCGCGGGCCAGGCTCTGCATTTCGGCGAGCAAAAAGCCGAGATGCTCGGAGTGCAAGCCCTTCTTGCCCTCGGTCACGTAGCCGCCGACAGCGGGTCGGGTCAGCGTGGCTTCGGCCAGTGCCATATCGACGATGGCATCCCAGTCGGCTTTCAGTGTCTGCACATCGACGCCGATGCCGGCTTCGACTGCCGCCGCTTCGGCCGGGCTGTGTGCCCAGAACTCCTGGGTGTAGGGGAACAGGTGGTCGAGCGCCGCCTGCATGCGGGCATGCGACTCGTCGGTGCCGTCGCCCAGGCGGACCAGCCAGTCGCGCGAATGGCGCAGGTGGTAACGCACTTCCTTGAGTGACTTGGCGGCGATCGCGGCGAGATCGGCGTTGGCCGATTTTTCCAGCGCTTCCCAGAGCAGGGCCATCAGCGCGCTGTACAGAAAGTTGCGGACGATGGTTGTGCCGTAATCGAGATTGCTTTGCGCGTAGCCGGACAGCGGGCCGTGGTGCGGCAGTTCGAGCAAGGTGTAGTTGCGGAATTCGCCGGCATCGCGGAAATAGGCGAGGCGGTCCTCGGTGCAGTCGCCGCCCTTCTGCGCAGCAACAGCCTGATAGAGCAGGCGTGCCTGACCGATCAGGTCGAGGCTGACGTTGGACAGTGCGATGTCCTCTTCGAGAATCGGGCCGTGGCCGCACCATTCGGCATTGCGCTGGCCGAGGACCAGCGCGTTGTCGGCGAGGTGCAGCAGGTAGTCGGTGGCGGCGTTCATTACATGTGTCCCACTTCTTCGGGAATTTCGTAGAAGGTCGGGTGGCGGTAGATCTTGTCGGCCGCCGGGTCGAACAGTTCCCCCTTTTCATCCGGGTTGCTGGCCGTGATCGCGGCCGACGGCACAACCCAGAGGCTGACGCCTTCCTGGCGGCGGGTGTAAACGTCGCGCGCCATGTCCAGCGCCTGTGCCGCGTCGGCAGCGTGCAGGCTGCCGCAGTGCTTGTGTTCGAGGCCCTGCTTGCTGCGTACAAAAACCTCCCAGAGTGGCCATTCTTTCAATGCGGTAGTCATGCTGCCTCCTTGCTGCTGCGTTGCTTGCGGGCGTGGGCCAGTGCGGCGTCGCGCACCCAGGCCCCTTCTTCGTAGGCCTTGACGCGGGTCGCCAGGCGTTCCTTGTTGCAGGGGCCGTTGCCGTTCACGGTTTCCCAGAATTCATTCCAGTCGATCCGGCCGTAATCGTGGTGGCCGCGTTCCTCGTTCCATTTCAGGTCGGGGTCGGGCAGCGTGATGCCGAGCACTTTCGCCTGCGGCACGGTGGCATCGACAAATTTCTGGCGCAACTCATCGTTGGAAACGCGTTTGATGCCCCAGCGCATGCCCTGCGCGCTGTTCGGGCTGTCGGCATCGGGCGGCCCGAACATGGCGAGGCACTTCCACCACCAGCGATTGACGGCATCCTGCACCATCGCCTTCTGCTCGGCGGTGCCGGTCATCATTACCAGCAGGGCTTCGTAGCCCTGGCGCTGGTGGAAGGATTCTTCCTTGCAGACGCGCACCATGGCGCGGGCGTAGGGGCCGTAGGAGCAGCGGCAGAGCGGGATCTGGTTCATGATCGCGGCGCCGTCGACGAGCCAGCCGATGACGCCGACGTCGGCCCAGGTCAGGGT
>CAZGPO010000131.1:803-2881 GCA_964527745.1 uncultured Dechloromonas sp. | reverse complement strand
CTTGGCCTGGCGGTGGCCAATTCGCTCGCTGCCGTTCACGCCGGGGCGGGGCAGGTCGAATGCACCATAAACGGGCTGGGTGAACGGTCGACGAGCCAGCCGATGACGCCGACGTCGGCCCAGGTCAGGGTGGGGTAATTGAAGATCGAGCTGTATTTGGCGCGGCCGCTGTGCAGACCTTCCAGCATCTGGTCGCGGCTGGTGCCCAGGGTTTCGGCGGCGGAATAGAGGTAGAGGCCGTGGCCGCCTTCATCCTGTACCTTGGCGATCAGGATGGCCTTGCGCTTGAGGCTCGGGGCGCGCGAAATCCAGTTGCCTTCCGGCAGCATGCCGACGATCTCGCTGTGGGCGTGCTGGCTGATCTGGCGCACCAGCGTCCGGCGGTAGGCTTCCGGCATCCAGTCCTGCGGCTCGATCCGACCATCGGCATCGATGCGGGCGTCAAAAGCAGCCTGCAGCGCCGGATCTTCCTTGCCCCGGGCGAGCGGAACGGTCTTGCCGCCGGGGGCATCCGGTACATTGAAAGACTGTGTGTACATGACATTCTCCTTGGGGGCGGGTCCGGCGACGCAGGCAGCCGAACCCGGTTGCTGCAATTGACGGTTTTTACTGGACCAGAGTCCAGTCACCGTTCTTGATTTCCAGCATGCGGAAAGCCGTCAGGTCGAGACCCATGTGGTCGGTCGCCGACATATTCACGATGCCGCCGGTGCCGACGTAACCCTTGGTCGCTTCCAGTGCATCGCGCACCTTGGCCTTGTCGGTGGTACCGGCGCGCTTGATCGCATCGACTGCCAGCATCAGGCCGTCATAGGCGTGACCGCCGAAGGTGGATACTTCCGACTTGGTCTTTTCCTTGTAGGTGTTGCTGTAGGCAACGACGACCGGCTTCTGCGGATCGTTGTCGGCCAGTTTGTCGGCGACCAGCAATGCGGCGGCCGGCAGGCGAACGCCTTCGGCAGCCGGTCCGGCCAGCGTGATGAACTGCTGTGAGGCCACGCCGTGGGCGTGGTACAGCGGCAGGGTGATGCCCAGTTGCTTGTAGTTCTTGGTGGCGATCGCCGGGCCTTGGCCGAGGCCAAAAATGAAGACGCCCTGAACGCCCGGGGTGTTCTTGATCTTGGTCAGTTGCGGACTCATGTCGGTATCCTTCGGCCCGTAGGTTTCGTTGGCGACCAGCGTGATGCCGTACTTGCCGGCGACTGCTTCGGTTTCCTTCTTGCCCGAACCGCCAAAACCGGAGGTTTCTGAAAGCAGCGCCACCTTGGTGATGCCGCGCTTCTTCATGTCCTCGAAGACCTTTTCGGCAGCCATGCGGTCGGTGTGCGGCGTCTTGAAAACAAATTTCTTGGTCGGCTCGATGATGACCACGGCGCCGGCCAGCGAAACGAAAGGCACGCCGGCCTTTTCGACCAGCGGCACCATCGACATCGTGGAACCGGTGGTGGTGCCGCCGACCAGGATGTCGACCTTGTCGTCGTCGATCAGGCGCTTGGCGAAGCTATTGGCCTTGCCGGCATCGCTGCCGTCGTCGTAATGGACCAGTTCAAGCTGGCGGCCGAGTACGCCGCCCTTCTTGTTGATGTCCGCCACGTACATTTCCAGCGTTTTCAGTTCCGGGTCGCCAAGGAAGGCAGCCGGGCCGGTAACGGACAGCACGGAACCGATCTTGATCGGCTCGGCGGCGATGGCGCCGAATGCGCCAAGTACCAGGGCGGTACCGGCAACGATTTTCTTCAGGCTTTGTTTCATGGGTTTGTCTCCTCCGTTGAAGTATTGGTCAAACACGCTCGATCACCATGGCGATGCCTTGCCCGACACCAATACACATGGTGCACAGGGCGTAGCGGCCGCCACGGCGTTTGAGTTCATAAGCGGCGGTGGTAACCAGCCGGGCGCCGCTCATGCCGAGCGGGTGGCCGAGTGCAATCGCACCGCCGTTGGGATTCACATGCGATGCATCGTCGGCCAGACCGAGATCGCGCAAAACCGCCAGTGCCTGGGCGGCAAAAGCTTCGTTGAGTTCGATGACGTCCATCCGGTCCAGGGTCAGGCCGGTCTGCGCCAGCACCTTGCGC